>CACZIP010000171.1 GCA_902781245.1 uncultured Coriobacteriaceae bacterium
TGCGCGATGGAGCGCTCATCTTTCATACCGAAGGGGTCTTTTCCTATCCGGGTTATGGCCGCATGCTGGTTGCGCGGGTCATATTGTCTTTACGCCGTGGCGCACGTCGGAGTTGACACGAGACGCTTTCGAATCATGACTACAATGGAACAGTCAGAAATGGTTGGGGGGGTCGTCATCGCTTTTTGACGTGAGGGGAACCCTCTTCCGCGCAGACTTGAACGAAGGGGATGAGATGTTCCAAGCTCTATTGGACCCGGTTGCATCGAACCTAGCGCTTTCAGCGCTTGTCGCATGCATACCGCTTATTACGTTTTTCATCATGCTGCTCGGCGTCAAGGCAAAAGCCCACGTCTCGGCTGTCGTTGCACTCGCTGTCGCAATTCTCGTGGCCATCATCGGCTTCAAAATGCCCGCTGGCCTCGCGCTCGTTTCAGCAACCCAGGGCGCAGCATTCGGCGCCTTCCCCATCGTCTATATTATCTGCATGGCCGTCTGGTTCTACGAGGTGACGGTCGTCTCCGGCAGGTCTGAAGACCTTCGCAAATTCTTCGACCAGGTTGGTGGCGGCGACATCCGCATCCAGGCCATGATGATCGCGTTCTGCTTCGGCGGCCTGCTCGAGGCGCTCGCCGGATTCGGCGCGCCCATCGCCGTCACGGCAACGATGATCCTGGCCCTCGGTGTCAAGCCGAAGAAGGCCGCACTTGCCGTTCTTCTGGCCAACACCGCGCCCGTTGCCTACGGCGCAGTTGCAACCCCCATCACCACTGCCGGCGCCATGGTCGCAGGCGGCGACCCGGTCGTTGCGGCCGAAACCGCCAAGCACGTTGCCGCTATCGTCGGCTACCAGGCGCCGATCTTCGCCATGTTCGTCCCGTTCCTGCTCGTCATCATCCTCGACGGCAAGCAGGGCGCCAAGGATTGCTGGCTGCCCGCCTTTGTCGTAGGCATCACGTTCGCCATCACACAGTGGTGGTGCTCGAACCACTTCGCTTACGAGCTTACCGACGTCATCGCCTCGCTCGTCGGCATGGCCGCATGCATCATCTTCATGCGCTTCTGGAAGCCCAAGGGTGTCGACGGCGTGCGCGAGCGCTTCGGTCTGCCGCCGATGGCAGAGTCGGAAACCTCTGACCTCACCGCGAGCCGTACGTTCATGGCACTTATCCCCTACCTGATCGTCGTTGTGGTCTTCGGTGTCTGCAAGCTCGGCATCCCGCAAATCCTCAGCGCGACCGACATCAAGATTGCTTGGCCCGTCATCTCCGGTGGAACCATCCTGAGTGCCGCCGGCAAAGACCCCGGCACTACGTTCAACCTGAACCTCCTGTCCACTCCGGGCACCATGCTTCTCGTTGCAGGCTTGATCACGGCTGTTGTCTACTCCCTCAACAACGAGAACGGCCGCTACACCGCCACCATGGGTGGTGCCATCAAGGCCATCGGCACCACGTTCTACCGCATGCGCTTCTCGGCTTTGACCATCGTGCTCGTCCTCTCACTCGCCTACGTCATGAACTTCAGCGGCCAGACCATCAGCATCGGCCAGCTGCTCTCGGGTTCCGGTCCTTCCTTCCCCGTCATCTCTCCGCTACTCGGCTGGGTCGGCACTGCCGTCACCGGTTCCGACACGAGCGCTAACGCCTTATTCGCCGGCCTGCAGTATTCGGCCGCAATGAGCAACGGCGCTCTGGCGAATGTCACGCCCGACCTCTTCCTAGCAGCCAACACCATGGGCGGCGTCGTCGGCAAGATGATCAGCCCGCAATCGCTGGCCATCGCTGCCGTTGCCACCCAGGTCAAGGAAGCCGACATCATGAAGAACGTCCTTCCGTGGTCCATCGCATTCCTGATTGGCACCTGCATCTTGGTTGGCCTGCAATCGACCGTGTTGACGTTCATCCTGCCATAGCCTGAAAAACGCTCATCACCGCGTTTCTGTTACGATACGTACCATGGAGAATGCAAGCTTTTGCTGGGTTAAAAAGCGCCCATTGAGCTTGTTTCAAAAGAGAAAGGGGTCCTATGAAGATTGCGTTCTTCCCGGGATGCATGGTCGACATGATCTACCCGGAAATCGGAATCGCAGCAGTCAACGTTTTGGAGCGTTTAGGCTGCGAGATTGAAATGCCGGAAAAGATCGTGTGCTGCGGCCAAGGTCTCATCAATTCCGGCTACCGTGAGGAGAACAAAGCCGCTGCGCGCATGATCGTGGAAGCATACGACACGCCCGAGTACGAGACCATCGTCTCGCTCACGGGGTCGTGCATGAACGCGATCGTCAACGACTATCCTCTCGTATTCAAAGACGAGCCTGAGTGGCTCGAGCGCGCTGCGCGTCTTAAGACGAAGTTCTTCGAGTTCACGGACTTCATCGTGAACGAGCTGGGCGTCACCGACGTGGGCGCCGTCTTCAACGACACGGTCACCTATCACAAGAGCTGCCATGTCACGCGTCTGCTCGGCATCAAGGAGCCGCCGCTCAAGCTGCTCGAAAACGTCAAGGGCCTCGAGTACATCGAGATGGCGCACGCCGACCGCTGCTGCGGCTTCGGCGGAACGTTCTCGTTCAAGCAGCCCGTCATCGCCGGCGAAGTGGTGTACGAGAAATGCCAGACGATTATCGACACGGGCGCTAACGTCATCTGCGGCGCCGACGTGCCGTGCCTGATGAACATCAAGGGCGCTCTCGGACGCATGCGCGCAGACGGCCGCCTCGACCGCGACATCCGCGTCATGCACATCGCCCAGATACTGGATTCGAGGGGGTAAGCCATGTCGATTCTGTACGATACCGATAAAAGCTTGAAAGAGCGCGTGGCTGCCAGTCTCGACGACGATTTCAAGCACAATGCGATCAAGACCGCGCAAGAGGTGTTCTACGTCGGGCGCGGCAAACTCGTAGCTGAGATGGAAGGCTGGGAAGACCTTCGTCGCCATGCCGTCGAGGTGCGCAATCACGTGACCGAAAACCTCGATTACTACGTCAAGCAATTTGCGACCAACGCTGAAGCAAATGGCTACATCATGCACTACGCACCCAGCGGCGACGACGCCCTCTGGGAGGTCCTCGACATCTTCGAGAAGCACGGTGCAAGCTATGCAGTGAAGTCGAAGAGCATGATGACCGAGGAAGTGGGTCTCAACGAGATCCTCGAGGAAGCGGGCATCAAGATCACCGAGACCGACTGCGCCGAGAACATCCTGCAAACCGCTGGTTCGAAGCCGTCGCACATCGTCGTGCCTGCCCTGCACTTCGATCGCGAGGCCATTGCCGACATTTACCGCAAGAAGCGTGGCTATGAGGGCACGACGGTTCCCGAGGAGATCACGCACTACCTGCGCAAGATCCTGCGCCACGAGTTCCTTGAAGCCGAGGTGGGCATCCGCGGATGCAACTTCGCCGTTGCAGAAACCGGCTCCGTGACGCTGGTCACCAACGAGGGCAACGGTCGCATGGTCGACACGTTCCCGAAGATCCAGATCGTGTTCGTTGGTATCGACCGCATCGTGCCCGACCTCGAGTCGCTCGACACCATGATGGCGCTCCTGCCGCGCAGTGCTGTCGGCGCCAAGATGACTGCGTACTTCTCGCTCGACAGCGGCCCTGCCGGCCCAGGCGAGATCGACGGTCCCGAGGAAGTTCACATCATCCTCATGGACAACGGCCGCCACACGTTGGCCAACACCGAGTTCGAGGACATGCTGCGCTGCATGCGCTGCGGTGCGTGCTTGAACATCTGCCCAGTCTACCGCCACATCACCGGCCACGGCTATGGCTCGATCTACCCCGGCCCCATGGGCCTCGTTCTGACCCCTGGCCTCGTAGGCTACGACGATATCGACAACATGGTATTTGCCTGCTCGCTGTGCGGCGCATGTTCCGAGCATTGCCCCGTCGGCATCCCGATTCACGACCTTATTCGCGAGCATCGCATCAAGATCGTCGAGGAAGGCAAGACCCACGCCATCGAGGTACCGATCTTCAAGGCTCTCGAGCTGCTCTGGTCCAACGTGCCCGTATACAAAGCCGGCATGGTGCTTGGACCTCCGGTCATGAAGGCCCTCGCAGGTGGCGGAGATGCTCTCGACGAGCGCAGCGCGTGGATTCCCGTCGTCAAGGGCTGGACATCCACCCGTGATTTCGACGTGCTGTCGACAAAGCGTTTCACCGAGTGGTTCAAGAACCATGAAAAGCTGCCGACCGAGCAACCGAAACAAAATGAGGAAGGCGGTGAGCAGTAATGGCATTGGGCAACAAGACTCTCGATGACCTGCTAAACCCCATCTCGAAGCAACTCGAGCACAAGGGCGTAGCCGAAAAAGTCGAGCTCCCCGAGTGGACGTTCAAAGCCGTGCGCTACACGGACGGCCTGTCGCACGATGAACTCGTCGACATGTTCGCCGCTGAAGCAGAAAAGGTGAAGGTTAAGACCTACCGCATCAAGGCCGATGGTCTTGCAGCTTGCATCGCCGGCATCGTCGGCGCAGGCACGCCTGACGATGGCGAAGCATGCAGCGTCGTGTGCGCGTCGGATGAGCGTTTCGCAGCTGCAGGTCTTTATGACGCAATTGAAGGCGAAGGCCTCGTCAATAAGCTGACGGTCTGGGATAACGAGCGTGGCCAAGAGAATATCGATGATGCCCTCGTGGCAACCTATGGCATCACATATGCTACTGCTGGCATCGCAGAAACCGGCACCATCGTCCAACCGACGAGCGCCACATGTGGTCGCGCCATCAGCTTGCTCCCGTTGGTGCACATCGCGGTCATCGACGCTTCCACCATCAAGCCGACCATGCTCGAAATCATGGAAGACATCGAAGCCAAGGGAGAGAAACTCCCCTCGCAGATTTGCTTCATCAGCGGCCCGTCTGCCACGGCTGACATTGAGCTCGTTCGCGTCGAAGGCGTTCACGGCCCCATGTACGTGAACTACGTGATTGTGGAATAGCCGCAAGCTAAATCACAAGATGAAGGAAGGCCGGCTTGATGCCGGCCTT
>CACZIP010000172.1:0-4969 GCA_902781245.1 uncultured Coriobacteriaceae bacterium
CTCCTCGATGGACTCCTCGATGGGCTCCTCGTCCTCAAGGTACTCGGGATTCTCGTCCATGCCGTTCTCAAGCCAAGCGAACTGGAAGCCAAGAGCGGTCATCCGCTCGATAACATCCTCGGTCAGCAATTCTTCGCGGGTAGCAACAGGACGGAGGTTCAGAGGCTCGAGCGCAAGCTCGCCCTCGATTTCGTCGCCCACGCTGTTGGCGCCGGTGGTGCCGGGAGCGGCAATGCCGTCGACATACATACCGGCCACAGGCCACACGCCCTCGCCGAAGTTGCCAACCGGATCCTGATCGCCTGCGATGAGCAAAATTGGCAGATCGGTCGGCACTTTCTTCGCCCAATCCTCGCCCTCGATGACAAGCATCATGTCGATGAAGTCGCGGATGCTGATGTTGTGAACTGGTTGCGTAAACGCATCAAACGGGTCGGCAGCATGATCCTTCTGCACGTACGGGTCGTGGCAAATCCACTCGTTGCCGAGCTCCACACCTTCGGTGCAGCGGGAGAACATCCAACCGAACAAGTCGTTTACAAACTCGGGGTTGCTTTCGTGTGCTTCGCCCGCTTCGACAGCTGCATCGACCTTCATGCGGGTGGCACGCGTGTTGTTGAAAATGCCCGTTGTGCCGCAATAGATAACACCCGTTAGCTCATCGCCGTACTTTGTCGAGAAATCGCGCGCGATCATCGAGCCCATCGAATGACCGAACATGAAGTATGGAAGGTCGGGGTACTTCTCGCACACGACGTCTTTGAACAGCTTCTCGTCCTCCATCATGGTGTGCGGACCGGCATCGCCCCAATCGCCCCATGTGTCGTTGAGAATCGCCGTCGCACCATGGCCAACGTGATCGTTTGCGGCGACAATGAAACCAGCGTCCATCAAGGCAACAATCATATGGAAGTAACGGCGGGAATGCTCACCGAAACCATGAACGAGTTGCACGACGCCTTCGGGCTCGCATGCAGGAACGTAAATCCAACCAACCACCTGATCGCGTCCATTTGATGAGGGGAATTTGACTTCGTGCAACATGACTCGCTCCTTTTCTCGGAAGATTCCTGTCCACAAACCACTCGGCTCTCTGCCGTACACAACCATTATCCTCTTTTTCGACAGCGGTTCGCGTATCATGAGTAAAAAGAAGCTGGAAAGGGGCTCCCTATGGACGAATGCAAAATCAACGGCCAAACGCAAGGTGCCGGTTTCGACGAACTCGTCAAAGCGATGGAAGATGACCTGTACTGGGTGCGATTCTTCGCCCGTCCCTGCTGCCCTGCCCCTGATTTGGAAGGCGCCGCTGACATGCTCGACCGCCTGAAAGGCGAAGTCGAAGAGCGCGCCGACTTCACACCTGAACAGAAGCAGACGCTCTGCGAGGCCATCGAATCTCGCAAGGAGTGGTACCCACGGTCGGGGCTCTGCAGGGCAAAGCGCAGCTCGTAAGCAACTCAGTTGCATCACGCACATCCTGACCGATTGATCGAGAAAGCGGAAATGACCATGAGCGCAAACATCACCCGTAGGAAATTCGTCAAAATCACGACTGCAGCAGCAGGGCTGACAATCGGGTCAACGTTTCTTGCTGGATGCTCGACGGGCGCAACCTCGAGCACCTCAGAAGCAACCACAAACGCTGTCAGCACAACAACGTATGACACAGGGCGTGCGCCGAAATACATGGGCGCCATGAACAAGGCGCAGAAAATCGACACCACTCCCGACGAAAGCGAGGCAATTGCCAAGTTCATCGTCGTCAGCGACACGCATCTCTCGTTTTCGTACCAGCCGTACATCGACCGCGTGCAGAACATGTTCGAGGATATCGCCGAGTTTTGCCCCGACAATGATGCCATCATCGTGAACGGCGACATTACCAACACCGGCTCCCTGGAAGAGTATGCAAAATTCGCCGAGCTCGCTGAGGCGTCAGGATTTGCATATCCGGATGACTTCGTGCTGGTCATCGGCAACCACGATCAATACGATTCGAGCGAGGGGACGCAAACGGTTTCAAATCTTTCGGACCGCTTCAAGGAGCAGGCAGGCATCTCCGATCAGGTGCACCCGTACTACGACCGCACCATCAACGGCGTGCACCTCATCCTCATGGGCCCCGACAGCTATCCGGAGAGCAGCTGGGAACACTTCGGCGTCTCCGCCGAGGAGATCGAATGGTTGGACAATCTGATCGACGTCGATCAGAACAAGGAGCAACTCTCGTTCGTCTTCATGCACGAACCGCTCTACGAAACCGTACGCAACACGCAACCCGGCGACTGGGGCCACGAATGGTCGCTTTCCGACCAGGACAACTTCAACTTGCACGATTGCATAAAGAAGCACCCGAACGTCATCTTCTTCACCGGGCACACGCACGCGCTTCCCGACACGGTCCAGCTTGACGATGAAGAGCCGCTCTACGTTGGTACGGGGTCGATCGCCTATTGCATCGATGATGTCGACGACGACTCGACGGGCAATGCCGACATCGAAGAGTACGGATCGCTCGGCTGGGAAGTCACCGTATGGGAGACGTGCATCCGCTTCCGCATGCGTGACTTCATCAAGCGTGAATTCACCGATCTGGAAAGCGCAATCTATCAGTTCTAACCAAAAATATGCACAACAAGGAGGGCGCCATGACGAAACTTGAAGCCGGCATCGAGCGCGATCAAGCATTCGCGCTGCTGAACGAACACAACAAAGAAGAGTTCCACATCGAACACGCCGAAACCCTCGAAGGCACGTTGCGTTATTTCGCCCAGGAATTCGACCCTGAGAACGTTGAGTTCTGGAGCATCGTCGGCTTGTTGCACGACCTCGATTGGGAGGAATACCCCGAACTTGAAGTACATACTCTGAAAGCTGAGCCATGGCTACGCGAAGCGGGCGGCACCGATGAACTCGTGCATGCCATCCAGTCGCACAACTTCGCCGCCGAAGGCTGCCCCGACCCCGAGCTCTTCATGGAAAAGGTCTTGTATGCCACAGATGAGCTAACAGGTCTCATCGGAGCTGCGGTGCTCATGCGCCCGTCGAAGAGCGTCATGGATTTGCCGCTCAAATCCCTCAAGAAAAAGTTCAAGGACAAGCGCTTCGCCGCCGGCTGTTCGCGCGACGTCATTCGCCAAGGCGCCGAACTCTGCGGTTGGGAACTTGACGAGCTGATGGAACGCACCATCGCAGCAATGCAGTCGTTCGCCCCAGATCGCGACACGTTCGTTCCTGCTGAATAACCAGCGCGCGGTATCCGATAATCGCCTCTTCACTCCACTTCAAGCTAGTTGAAAGAGAAAACCATGACCCATCACAACTACATGACCAAGGGAACGTGCTCGAGGATGATCGAATTCGACCTCGAGGACGGCAAGCTCCACAACATAAGCTTCATGGGCGGCTGCCATGGCAACTTGAAAGCAATCGGCCTGCTGCTCGAAGGAGCTGATGCCCAGGAAGCGGCCGACAAGCTGCGCGGCAACACCTGCGGCAACCGTCCGACGTCTTGCGCAGATCAGCTTTCGCGCGCCATCGACAAGGCTTTTGCGGTTGAAGCGTAAGCGCCTCGGTGCGCGTGATTCCTAATCGCCCTTCAAAGACCCCTATTTCCCATACTCACCGTACTCGCAGCCTACGGTCGCGGCGCGCAGGTCGTCGATGAGCACGAACGTACCACCGCGTTTCTCGAACAGCTGAACGCGCCCGACGCCTGTACCTCCGTTCCACAAACGGTTATGGCGTTTTGCCCCGTCGGGCGATTCGTAATTAACCAACAGCATCTCGCTCTTCGGACATGTGACGTCGGTTACAAGGCGCGCCTTGAACGTCTGCTGCTCGACATGCCAAAACAATGCATCATCGGTTTCCCAACAATCAAATTTCGTTGTCGAACCAGTCCAGAACTTCGAGAAGTTGAATTCGTACGGCTTGCCCTCGTAGTTCATGCAACCGAGCAATTTGCGGTCGAGTGCCACACCCTTCACCACAGGTCGCCCTCCGCCGATGTCGAAAGCGGAGTTCTCAAGACGTTTGCCCGAAATGGTGCTAACCAGATTGCACGACGAGAGCCACACCCATGGACTCGTGAAATCGGCACCCCAGTTTTTGTCGGCATATCCGAAACAGGTATCAGGCTCGACGATGTACGTCTCACCATCGAGCACAATGGTGCCGCGGTATGCAGTTTTGATGCCCTCAGCATGCCAGAACATCTCGAATGCTTGCAAAGCCCGCAACGGCGCACTCGCACCATAACCAACGTTGAAGGGAATCTGCTTGTCGACCCTCAAATCCCACAGCATCGTACCCGCATCGCACATCCACTCAGGATGTGATGCAGCATCGTCGGGCGCAATGCGAATGCTACCGATTAGGTCAGTCTCGCAGCACAGACAATCATCGGCCTCTACGAAAAATGGCACGTTTTCACCCAGCGTCACGTCCTTCCATGAGAAGAAGCGGTGTAGCTGCTTGGCATTCTCTCCCCAACTCCCCGCCTTCACCATCACGTACGAAGGCTTTCTATGTGCGATCCGGTTCTCGGAAAGCTGGCCGAACACGGGCTCGTCCCCACCCAAAGCCGGGTTGCAGCAGAAGAACTCTATGAAAAACGACCGCCGCTCGCCCGTCTTGGCATGATGGCCTGTGAATGAATGCCACCACCAGTCATAACCCTGCTCGGCAAACCCACCTGTCAGCATGAATTGATTCCTCGAAATGTCGTGAACATCGCAAGCCATGAGTGTTACCCTTTCGTGTCGCTTCCTGGACAGATGGTAGCATGAAGGCGACAAGAGGAGCTTTCAAGGCGCCGTGAGCTAGATGTCGCGCGCCATTCCGACAACGTCGTAATCGCCGTTGAACTCTTCGCTGCCCGTGAGCGAGAAACCCTGGCTCTCCCAAAACTCACGCGCTGATTCGCTGACCTTTGGGCACTTGAGCTCGAGCCGATCGTAACCCT
>CACZIP010000172.1:5023-7196 GCA_902781245.1 uncultured Coriobacteriaceae bacterium
GGCAAAGATGCTCGAACCAACGCCTTGTCCTTGCAAGTCCGCATCGACCATGAACCAGCCAATGTATGCGTCGTCAACTTCGGGGTAGCCGCAAATGAGGTCGAGGACCGCCACCAAATCGTCTTCTTCGTCATAGAATCCAACGAAATGGGCTTCGGCGCCTTCGTGACTGTTCGCTTCCGCCGATACATTGCTGACAATCTCGGTCAAGCGCGAACGTGAAGGCCTTATGCCAAGCGCGCGGTAGTACCGACGATTCGAGCGGGCGAGCGACACCACATCTGCAATGTCGGCAGCCGTGATGTTGCGCACATCGTAGGACGTGCCGAGCGATTGGATGTCGAGCCCGAGCGCTTCGGCTTCCTCGCCCCTGTTGATGACCTGGTCGAACTGCGTGTCGAACAACTCGCGGTACACGCCGTTCTTTGCAAGCAGCTCCTCATGCGTGCCTTGTTCAGCAATCACGCCGTCCTTCACGACCAAAATCTGGTCGGCTTTGAGAATCGTCGAAAGTCGATGCGCGATGACGATGCTCGTCCGCCCGACCATGAGTTGTTCAAGCGCCTGCTGAATCGCATGTTCGGAAATCGAGTCGAGCGCGCTCGTAGCTTCGTCGAGAATCAGAATCTTCGGGTCCTTCAAGATGACGCGCGCAAGCGACAGGCGCTGCTTCTCGCCACCCGAAAGTTTCAAGCCGCGATTGCCCACCTCGGTGTCGTAGCCAAGCGGCTGTGCGGTGATGTAATCGTGAATGTTGGCGATCTTGCACGCCTCTTCGATGTCCTCAAGCGTTGCGTTTTCGTCCGCGTACCGCAAGTTCTCGAGTATCGTGCCGTTGAACAGGTACGCCTCTTGCGTGACAACGCCAATCTGGCCACGCAAGTATGCAAGGTCGAAGCTGCGCACATCGACACCTGCAATGGTGACGCTGCCAGCTGTCACATCGTAGAGGCGCGGGATGAGGTTCACGACCGTCGATTTGCCCGATCCGCTCGGACCGACGATTGCGTACATTGCACCACCAGGCACCTCGAAGCTCACATCGGTCAGCACGAGCCTTTCGGCGTCGTATCCGAAAGCCACGTGATCGTAGCGAATCGGCTTGCGCTCGACATCGGGCTTCTCTCCATTCTCGGGCGAGACGATCGTGTTCTCGCGATCGAGATAGTCGAAGATGCGCACGAACAACGCAAGCGACCGCGTGAACGTCACCTGCAAGTTGAGTATCGACTCAACCGGTCGGTACAGTCGATTGACCAGCGCCACCATGGCGGTGACAGTGCCGACCGTCAACGTCGGATCAAACTTCTCGATTATCAAAAGCCCACCGGCGAAGTAGATGAGCAGCGGCCCGAGTTGGGTGAACATCCCCATCGCCACACTGAACAACGACCCCGAACGCGTTTCACGCATGCTGAGGTCAGTAACTTCTTTATTCACATGCTCGAATTTCTCGTACTCGCAATCCTCGCGGGTGAACATCTTGACGAGCAACGAACCGCTTGCCGAAAGCGTCTCGTTGATGACCTGGTTCATCTCGTCGGTTTTGGCTTGCGTTTGCGTAGCGTACTTGAGCCGCGAACGTCCGGCGGAGCGTGTGGGCAGGATGAGCAACGGCAGCACGGCCATGCCCACGATCGCGAGCTTCCAGCTCATGGTGAACAGCGCAACGAGCGTCGTCACGATGGTGGCAACGTTGCTGACGACCTTCGAGAGCGTGCCGCTGATAACCGAACTGACACCGCTGATGTCGGTATCCATGCGCGTGATGATGTCGCCCTGTTTCTCGGTCGTGAAGAACGAGTGCGGCATATGCTGCAGATGGTCGTACATCTGGTTGCGCATGTCATAGATGATGTGTTGCGATATCCAAGCGTTGACGTAGTTCTCGAGCACGCCGATGAGCTGACTGGCCACCATAGCCGCCAAAGCGATGAGCAGCAACTGAATGAGGTAGCGCAAATCCTCGCCAACAAGCGCCTCATCAACGATCATTCCCGTGACGACCGATGGCACGAGGCCGACCACCGCGGCAATTACGATTGCCACGAACACGAGCACGAACTGCAACCAATACGGTTTGAGGTATGAAAGAATACGAACGAGCAGGTCTTTCGTCAACTTGGGGGCACTCGCCTTTTCCTCATCGGTCAGGAATCGTGCTCCTGGACCA
>CACZIP010000173.1 GCA_902781245.1 uncultured Coriobacteriaceae bacterium
TATCGGTCGGACAGCTCACCACCGGCGTCACCGTCCCGGAATGGACCGGCGTCCTGATGCTGTCGAACATGAAGTCGCCGTCGCTGTACATGCAGGCGGCCTTCCGTGCTCAGAATCCTTGCCTTTTCGAGGATGACGGCGAGTTCCTGCGCAAGGAGAACGCCTACGTTTTCGACTTCGACCCAGCGAGAACGCTAACCATCTTCGAGGAGTTCGCCAACGACCTGTACTCCGACACATCGGGCGGGCGCGGCGACATGGACGCTCGCAAGCAGCGTATCCTCACGCTGCTGAACTTCTTCCCCGTGCTCGGCGAGGACGAGAACGGCGAGATGATCGAGCTCGATGCGGAGAAAGTGCTCTCCATACCGCGAAAGATCCGCTCGGTGGAGGTGGTGCGCCGCGGATTCATGTGCGACTTCCTCTTCCAGAACATAAGCAACATCTTCCGTGCGCCCTCTGAGGTGCGAGACATCATCGCCAACCTACCCGAGTTCAAGCAGGCCGAGCCAGTGCCGATTCCCATTGACGAGAATACGGCCGACGAATTGAGCCTCGACGAGAACGGCGAAGTCGACATCCCCGAGGACATTGTCATCGGCACCGCCAACGATGTTTTCGGGGCGCCCATCTACGGCGAGATCGCCGACGAGCTCGGAGGCATTATCGATTCCATCTATGAGACTGAGGGCACGACCGACGAGGAAGACGCGGCGCTGGACGAGCTGAAGAGGCAATTCACGAGTACGGTGGCGAAACCACTGGTCGAGGCTGCGCGGGACCACTACGGTGACGACCTGAAGGCATCGCACAAGAAGCATGTAGAGCGCAAGATTGAGGCGGACACGCAGATACTCGTAAACCGCAAGATAGAGGACTACAAGATCCAGCGAGCTAAACTCGAACTCGAACGCGACAGGGCCATCGGAGCAGCCCAGACCGACGAAGAAGAAGATGCGGCCATCGAAGCCTTCGAAGAACAGAAAGCTGCCGCGTTCGACCAGCTCAAGGAAGACTTAAAGGAATCCCGCACTGAGCTTATCGAAAGCGCTGGCAAAGACATCGTGAAGACGGTCGAGACTGCGAAGAAGGAGGCCAAGAAGAAGGATGTCGAGGACAACATCCGCGACCACCTCCGCGGCTTCTCGCGCACGATACCGTCGTTCCTCATGGCCTACGGTGACAGCGAGACGACGCTCGCGAACTTCGATGCGATTATCCCGGATGATGTATTCCTGGAGGTGACGAGCATCACGACCGAGCAGTTCCGCTTCCTGCGGGACGGCGGCGATTTCGTGAACGTCGATGGCGAGACGGTGCACTTCGAGGGGCACCTATTCGATCCGGTGGTGTTCGACGACTCGGTCAGGGAATTCATGAGATTGCGTAGCGAGCTCGCGGACTACTTCGACGAGGGCCAGAAGGAGGACATCTTCGATTACGTGCCCCCGCAGAAGACGAACCAGATCTACACGCCCAAGAGGGTCGTCTACCAAATGGTAGACCTGTTCGAGGATGAGAATCCGGGTTGTTTCGACGACCCCGACAACACGTTCGCCGATCTTTACATGAAGTCAGGCCTGTTCATAGCCGAGATCGTGAAGAGGCTCTTCAACAGCCCGAAGATGAGGGAACTGTTCCCGGACGACGACGAGAGGCTTGCGCACATCTTTGCGAAACAGGTGTTCGGCGTGGCGCCGACGGAGATCATCTACCGTATCGCGACGAACTTCGTACTCGGCTTCGAAGGCGAGCATGGTACATGGCTCGACGCGAACTTCGTCATGGCAGACACAGCCGAACTCGCCAAGGAGGGCAAGCTGGCGGAGTTCGTGCAGCGGGAGTTCGGCGACAAACTGAGAATCGACGATGGAGAACCGTCGGTTCACTACGAAGCGGTGCGGATTGAGGCTTCGAATCCGACGTTGACTGAAGACGCTTCCGTTGAAGCCGAATCAGAGGTAGATATGGCAAGGTCCCCTGTGAAAACTGCAGGTGGCGATTGGATCCTCGACGAAATTAAGAAGGCGGGTCTCGAGTACTCCGACAAGCGCAGCAGCGGCGGCAATCTCTGGGTTATTGGCGACAAGTCGATCCAGGCGACAATGCACGCACTTGAGAAACGCGGTGCCAAATTCACTTACAAGGCCAACGGAGGCAAGGCTACAAAGCGCAGGCCCGCATGGTTCATTCCCGCTTCGGCGGCGGAGCGCGCTCTTAAAGGTTAGTCTCATCGTAGAGGATGGCAGCACATGGACGGTCACAAACAGTATCTAACCGATCTTATTGAGGGAAAGCTCACGCGCTTCGTAATTCCCGTTTATCAGCGTAACTACGACTGGAAACCCGAGCAGTGCGGCCGCCTCTTCGACGATCTTGTAGAGGTCGCAAAGTCCGGGCGCAGCGAGCACTTCTTCGGAAGCATCGTCTCTCAGACGCCCCGGGGCGAGCGTGTGGTAATTGATGGACAGCAGCGCATCACTACTGTCTTCCTCCTATTGGCCGCGATAAGGGAGCAGGTCAAGGCGGGCGTCGTTGTTTCCGAAGAGGACGACCTCGCCGACGACATCGACGAGTACTACCTCATCGACAGGAAGCACAAACAGGATCAGAAGCTTCGCCTCAAGCTCGTAAAGAGCGACAGCGAGGCGTTCAGGGCTATCCTCGACGAGAAGCCCGAAAACTACATCCAAGGCTCAAACGTCACGCAGAACTTCCTCTATTTCCTGGAGCGCATAGCCAAGATGGACATCGACGTCGATGAGCTCTACGAGTCCATCAAATCGCTGTGCATCATCGACATTACGCTCGATCCGCCGGATGACGCGCAGCTGATCTTCGAGAGCCTGAACTCAACCGGACTTGATCTCTCCGAAGCCGACAAGATCCGCAACTTCGTGCTCATGAACCTCGATCAAGAACGCCAAGAGGAATACTACGAGGACTACTGGAACGCGGTCGAGAAGAACACCGACTACAAGGTGAGCGACTACATCCGCTTTTTCCTCGCAGCGCGTGAGGCCAAGACGCCGGCAATCAAGAAAGTCTACCCGGCATTCCGCGCATACGCATACAAGTTTTTCCCTGACCCAGACGGTGGGGCGCTGGGCGTTGACACCGAAGCGCTTTTGAAAGAGCTTCTGGCGTACTCAAAGCACTACCGCGCATGCATTCATCCAAATACCGGGGTGAAGGACATCGACGCAGCGCTTAGGGCCATCCACCTGTTCGACGCGAGTGTCACGCAACCTTACTTGTTGAACTTGCTGGAATACCGTGCACAGGGCAACATCGGAGACGATGCGGTTGCGACGGTTCTCTGGACACTGGACACCTACCTTTTCAGAAGGTGGGTTTGCGGCGTGCCGGCAAACGCCCTCAACAAAGTGTTCGAAACACTCCATGGCGATGTGCTGCGAGGGGTCGAGGAAGGTGCCGAGTACGAGGAGGTAGTCAAGTACATACTTACGCACAAGGGTGGTCAAAGCAGGCTTCCCGACGATGGAGAGTTCCTCTATGCGTTGGACACACGCGACTTCTATCGCATCCAGAATCGCAAGTTCTATCTGTACGATAGGTTAGAGAACGGCTCAAGCGAGGAGCGTGTCGCTGTAGTGAGCGGCCTCGAAGAGGGAAACTTCTCCGTCGAGCATGTGATGCCCCAGACGCTCAACGCTGAATGGAAGAAATCCTTGGGAGACGACTGGGAGCGCGTGCACGAAGAGTGGTGCCACAAGATGGCGAACCTCACGCTTACGGCGTACAACTCGGACTATAGCAATCGCCCCTTCCAGCAGAAGCGTGACATGAAGGATGGCTTCAAAGATAGCGGTTTCCGGATGAACCAATGGATTGGCCAACAGGAGACTTGGGGCGAGGCGCAGATGAAGAAGCGCGAGGAGATGCTCGAAGAGCAGTTCCTTGCCACGTGGCCATTCCCTGAGACATCATATGAACCGAAGAAAACCCTGCCGGAAGTTGCTGAACTTGATTCCGGCATCGAATTTACTGGCAGGAGGATTGCGGCGTTCAGTTTCATGGGTGTTCGCTATGTTGCTACCCAATGGAACGACATGGAAGCCATGGTGCTGAAGTTGTTGCACGAGCTTGAGCCTGCGAAGATCCATTCGCTAGTGGACGGGGCAACCTATCCCGCGAGCGCCTTCCGCAGCACCGAGGCGCAGGGGCATTCGAAAATCGCTAACAGTGTTTACGCGCGTACGGCATCGAGCACTGCTGCGAAGATTGACCTGCTCAAGAGCGTTTTTGAGATTTGCGAGATAGACGCTAACGAGCTCTCGTTTGAGATGCCGCTTGACGCAGACAGCGAATGACCTATCGACCCAACAGCATAGGGGCACAATGACGAACGATGTATTCGACATGGACGCAATACTTCAACATAAAGCCGATAAGCTGAATACAGCACTCGGCCTCAAGCTGGGACATCCTGTCTCACAGGGAGACCTGAGCGAAGTTGAGTGGGCATCCTTCCTAAAGAGCTTCTTGCCGAGCAGATACGATGTATCCAAGGGCTTCGTTTTCGATAGCGACGGCGGAATGAGCGAGCAGATCGACTTAATCATCTTTGACCCATTCCACTCTCCATTGATTCATGAAACCGGCAATGGCGAAAAATATGTGACCGCCGAAAGCGTATACGCTGTTTTCGAAGTGAAGCAGAAGGCCGACAAGGCAAATGTTGAGTATGCAGACAGCAAAATCCAATCAGTGCTCGACCTCAAGCGCACAAGTAGGGATATGGTCTCATCTGGCAGAATTGTGCCCGCACGTGGACTTACCAGGATAATCGGCGGACTGCTGACGACGGATTCAATCAACCCACGGTTACTCGAAAAGCATCTGAAATTCGCATCCAACGTTGACATCGTCTGCGCAGCGACCAAAGGGACGTTCCTGAAAGTCGGAAACGATATTGCTCGCTGAAACGCGGAGGAGGCAGTCTTCT
>CACZIP010000174.1 GCA_902781245.1 uncultured Coriobacteriaceae bacterium
TGCCCAGCGCGGCGCGTATCGACACCTATCGTGCGTGCTGCCACCTCGCTATCGGTGTACCCGTAGAGCTGGACGCCCTCGTTGGCAAGCCAAGCGCGTTGCGGCAACGTGTCGACAAGCGTCCCGTTGTGCGCGAGCGCAATTAGCTCATCATCGATAGCCGAGATATGGGGTTGCGCAGCCTTCCACCCACCGCCACCAGCTGTGGAATAACGCGTATGGCCAATGGCGAGATCGCCTTCGAGGTGCGAAAGCGTCTCCTCGGTGAACACCTGGTCGACGAGGCCAAGGTCTTTGTGAATGAGCACCGTTTTGCCATCGCCGACCGCGATGCCCGCGCTCTCCTGACCGCGATGCTGCAACGCCTGCAATCCGAACGCCGTCAAACGCGCCACGTCTTGCCCCGGCGCATAAACGCCGAACACAGCGCACGCCTCCTCGAGCCTGTCAGGCCGTTCCCCAGGAAATGCAGATGTCGCCATAAAACTCCAATCATGTGTCGTTAACGTCGACCTCCCAGCGCAACGGCTGGGAGGTCGGCATTCCTGTTCGTTCGCGAAATCTGCACCAGACACTCACCTGGTAAGTGTCTGGTGAGCGTCTGGCAGGCGCATGGCGAGTTAGCAGTAGAACAGGATCTTGTTGTAGGTCGGAAGCGGCCAGGCCTCGGTCGAGACGATACCCTCCATGGCGTCGCATGCCGCACGCAGGCGATCCATCGCAGCGAGCACGCCGTCATGGTACGAGCGGGCCATGGCCAGCGCCTCGTCGGTGCCCTGGGCCACAGCAAGCGCTTCGTCGAGCTCGTCGACCGCATCGGATATCTCGTTGGCGCCCGCGTTCAGCTTGGCAAGCAGCTTCTGATCGGCAACCGGATCGAGGTCGGGGTTGGCGGCCTTCTTGGCGTTGATGGTGCTGGCGATCTGCTCGGCATAGGCGCTCACCGCCGGGGCGATCTTGCGCTTGGTCATGTGGCTCATCGTCTGGCCCTCGATGTTGATGAGCTTGGAGTACGTCTCGAGCTTGACCTCGTAACGGCTGTGATTCTCAGCTTCGTTCAACACGCCGAACTCCTCGAACAGCGCGATGTTCTTCTCGTCGAGCATATGCGGAGCAGCATCCACGAGCGACTTCAGGTTCATAAGCCCACGCCTCTCGGCCTCTTCCAACCACTCGTCCGCGTAACCGTCGCCATTGAAGATGATGCGCTGATGGTCCGCGAGCGTCTTGCGCACCCACGCGAAAGCGGCCTTCTCGAAATCTCCCGCACCCTCGACGGCTTCGCAGAAGCACTTGAGCGACTTGGCGACGATCGTGTTCAGGATGGTGTTGGCATCCGACAGGTTCACCTGCGAGCCGGGCATGCGGAACTCGAACTTGTTGCCCGTGAATGCGAATGGAGACGTGCGGTTGCGGTCGGTGTTGTCGCGCTCGAAGCTGGGCAGCACCTCCACGCCAAGATCCATGTAGACCGCGTCTGCACCGTCGTCGTCCTTGCCCGCAATGATCGCGTCGACCACGCGCCCGAGCTCGTCGCCCAGGAAGATCGATATTACGGCCGGCGGCGCCTCGTTCGCGCCCAGACGATGGTCGTTGCCGGCAGATGCGACCGAGATGCGAAGCAGGTCTTGGTAGTCATCGACCGCCTGCACGACCGCAGCCAAAAACACGAGGAAGCGCAGGTTGGACGCAGGCGTCTTGCCGGGATCGAGCAGATTCTCGGAGTCGGTCGCGATCGACCAGTTGTTGTGCTTGCCCGAACCGTTAACCCCCTCGAACGGCTTCTCGTGCTGCAGGCACACGAGCCCGTAGCGCGACGCGATCGTGCGCATGAGCTCCATCGTGAGCAGATTATGGTCGATGGCGACATTCGAAATCGTGAACATGGGAGCCAGTTCGTGCTGGCACGGTGCGACCTCGTTGTGCTTGGTCTTTGCAGACACGCCCAGCTTCCAGAGCTCCTCGTCGAGCTCCTTCATGTAGTTGTTCACCGTCGGACGGATGGCACCGAAGTAATGCTCCTCCATCTCCTGGCCCTTGCACGGCGGTGCGCCGAAGAGCGTGCGCCCGGTGAGGATCAGGTCCTGGCGCTGCTCGTAATCCTCCTCCTTGATGAGGAAGTATTCCTGCTCGGCGCCGACTGTGGTGGTGACGCGCGGCACGTCCTGCCCGAAGTACGACAGCACCTTGCATGCCTGCGCCGATACGGCCTCCATCGAACGCAAAAGCGGCGTCTTCTTGTCAAGCGCCTCGCCTGTGTAACTGCAGAACGCCGTCGGAATGCACAGCACCTCGTCCTTGATGAACGCATAGCTCGTGGGATCCCACGCCGTATAGCCGCGCGCCTCGAACGTAGCGCGAATACCGCCTGACGGGAAGCTCGACGCATCGGGCTCGCCCTGGATGAGCGCCTTGCCCGAGAACTTCATGATAGCCCGGCCGTCGGACTGAGGATCGAGGAAAGCATCGTGCTTTTCGGACGTGATGCCCGACAGCGGTTGGAACCAGTGCGTGTAATGCGTGGCACCGTTGGCAACGGCCCATTCCTTCATGGCATGCGCAACCACATTCGCAACTTCGATGTCGAGCGGCTTGCCTTCCTTGATCGTCTTGGCCAGCGCCTTGTACGTCGCAGACGGCAGCAGCTCCTGCATCGTATGATCGTTGAACACCAGCGTGCCGTATTCCTCAGCGATTCGTCCCATGTGAAATGCCCCTTCCTCGCGATGTGCCGGTTCGGACTAACCCGAAGATAGGGGGCGGATGTTTCTAAGGATTTACGGTCGTGTTTCGAAATCGGGTGTTAATAGCGGGGAAACCTGCCTGCAACAAAGCAATCCGGAAGCCTAATGAGTCGGTGGGCCGTCGGAAGCTAGCTCAACAATTCCAAGAGGCATACTCCCCTTTGAGCTCCTTTGGGCCCCTTCGGGCTCCTTTGGGCTATCGCATCCTCATGCGAGCAGCACAGTGATGCCACAGCTGGCCTCGGAAGAGTCACCGTGCTAGACTGCTCATTGCGCTAAAAGAGCCAATCGGCGCGGCGCAAGGATTGCCGCACCAATTGCGAGGTGTTCATGCAACGATGAAGGGAGTATCACCATGAACTTTGACGCCATTACGCCAGAGATGCTCGAGAAGGCGGAGGCCTGTGAGACGCCCCAGGAGTTCATGAAGCTCGCGCAGACTTCCGGCATCGAGCTCACCGACGCCGATCTGGACATGATCGCCGGTGGGGTGATTGACCCCGAGACGCAAAAAGCACTGGAGAAACTCACCCCGGAGCAGAGGGAAAACTGCATGAAGCTCGGGGAAAGCCTTCAGAAATGGGCAGAAAAAGAACGTCATCCGGGCTGGCAGGGACATTAGGATCGCAAGCGTTTCCCGAATGTGAAATGCCTTGACATCGGGCTGGGCGGCAGAGACCGCACGGCCCCTGTTTTTGCGTTCATGCTGGAATGGGACCCGCCAACATGAAGTAGTACATCTTCGCCGGCTGAAGTATGCCGTTCACCCAGCGCAGCTTGAGCCAACATGGCATTGTTTTGAAATAGAAGAACGCTCGAACGCCCTCCACGATCTCCACAGGCAAGGCGCGCATGAAAGCCATATCAACCATGCGTTCGGCTCGCTCGTCTGCAATCCCCCATTCCCGGCATTGGCTTACGACTTGTGCGCCCGCACCTTCCGTGAACAACTCGCGAGCGCTAGCCGAAGAACCGCAATCAAAGAAGACCTCTATCGCGAACGCGTCTCCCAAACGGCCATCGGGAAGGACGTCGATCTGAAAGTCAATTTTGCTGGGCGCCAGATGCATCACCCGCGCAGCCTGTGCAAAGGCTTCGCCGTGGATGGCGGGAAAGCCGGCGTTTTGCAAGATGCGGCTGATGCGTGCGGGATCATCGGCGCACCGATCCTTCTCGATTGCGTCTACATAGCCTCCCACACGCAGGGGCGAACCTTCCCTCCCTTGGAACATGCCCAGGTAGGACAGCTCCCAGCCTGGGCTCATGCGTGCATTCTGAGCTAGGTAGAGGTCGGCTGCGGCCGCATTCCCGCCGCCTCGCAGAACGGTCGCACGAGCTCGTGCCTCTTTCGCGGTTGGAAGTACACGCCAGCAGCCACGGGATCTGGACTCGAGCAGTCAATCTCGAAGCCGAAGGAGACGCCGCCGCCATCTTTTGTGCAAAGCCCATTCGCTTGCACCTTGGAGTAGAAGCCGAGCAGAGAGTCTGTATCTGCGGCTATCGGCGAATCGATGCGACACTCGGTCGAAAGCTCGCCCAGCAGCAGCGTGAGGTCACAGAACGGGTCTCCCGCCAGGGGAAACTCAAGGTACATCTCGGGAAACGATGATCCGACGAGAAACGGCGGAACACGGCGCATAACGTTTTGCAGACAGCCACCGAAAAGCTCTTCCGCACGATCGTTGCCACCTGCCTGTATGCAGAGCATCTCGAGCGTTTCCGCATACGTCGGCACGAGCACGCGTTCCTCCATCCTGTTGGTCTGACCGCACGCAACGTATACTACATGACCAGCCCATCATCCGCATCCGCCAGTCTGTCACCTACCAGCACGAGAAAAGGACACCCTCGTTCTTGGCGAACTCAAGAAGTCGCTCGGGGCCGCTTACAAAGACCGGATGCGGCGAACGGCTTCTTCGGCGGATTCACGGGACCCGAACGCCGTCAGGCGGAAGTACCCCTCGCCGCTCGGACCGAACCCCGAGCCCGGCGTTCCGACGACCTGCACCGTTTCGAGCAGCAGATCGAAAAACTGCCACGACGACATGCCATCGGGCACGGCAAGCCACAGATAAGGCGCGTTCACGCCGCCGAAAACTTCATAGCCCGCCTCAGCCAAGCCTTCGCGGATGATGCGTGCGTTTTCCATGTAGTACGCGATCTGCTCACGCGTCTCGAAGTGGCCCCGCTCGCTGTAGACAGCCTC
>CACZIP010000175.1 GCA_902781245.1 uncultured Coriobacteriaceae bacterium
CTTCGACAATTTCGGAGAGGTGACAGAGATCCGCAGCCGGCTGGCTGCCTTTCCGGAGGACGTATGCCGGAAGAAGCTGGCGGGGCATCTTCTCCTGATGGCGCAGTCCGGACAGTACAATTATCAGCGCTGCCTCCGCCGCGGAGAGACCGGCGCTGCCCAGCTGGCGGTGTTTGAGTTCGTAAAGAGCGCCATGGAAGTCATTTTTCTCCTGAACGGCGTCTACCAGCCTTACTACAAGTGGAGTTTCCGCGCCCTCCGGGCCCTGCCCCTGCTTTCCATTGAGGCGGAACTGATGGAGTATCTCCTGACGACGGACAACGACGGTGAGACGGGAGAGGAGAAGTATACGGTGATCGAAGGCATTGCTTCCGACGTGATCGACGTACTGACGGAGCGGAAGCTCACCCAGGCCATCTGCGGAGACCTGGAAAAGCATGCCTACTCCGTAAATGACGGGATCAGCGACAGTGCGCTCCGGAACATTCATATCCTGGCAGCTGTGTAACGGGACGGAACAAAGGACAAAGAATCATAAGCAGGTCACGGCAACATTGTACGCTGACCGCAAAGGAGACCTCGCATGAAAATATACGGACTTCAGAAAATGACCCTCCTGGATTTCCCGGGGCGGGTCGCCTGCACCGTCTTCCTCGGGCTGTGCGATTTCCGCTGTCCCTACTGCCACAATTTCGAGCTGGCGGACGGCACGGCGAAGCCGGTGATGGAGGAGGAAGAATTCTTCTCCTTCCTGGCAAAGAGAAAGGGCCTTCTGGACGGCGTTGCCGTAACCGGCGGCGAGCCCTGCCTGCACAGGGACCTGCCCGCCTTTCTGCGGAAGGTGCGGGAGATGGGATTCGGCACAAAGCTTGATACCAACGGCCATCATCCGGAGCTTCTTTTTGCGGTTCTCGAAGAGGGCCTGGCGGATTATGTGGCCATGGATGTCAAGAACTCGCCATCCAAATACGCTGAGACGATCGGCTTGCGCGAATTCGACATCGGTTCTGTCAACGAGAGCATAGGGCTGTTACTGCAAAACAGAGTTCCTTACGAGTTCCGCACGACGGTGATCCGCGAGTTTCACGAAGCGCGCGACTTCGAGGAAATCGGTGCGTGGATCGAGGGCGCCGAGCGATATTTCCTACAACCTTTTGCCGATCGTGACACGGTTCCCAACCGCTCGTTGAGCGCTCCCGACCCCGATAACCTGCGTGAATTCAGGGATGTAGCAGCCCGTTTCGTCAAATTCGCTGATATTCGCGGAATCGATACCTGACACAATATATATTGAATTAATTGCGGAATTGACACAATATATTGATGTTGCTTCGCCAAACTGGTACATTAAGCCACGTTCCGAAATTTAGCGTACGGGCAAGTGCAAACCGTTTTACCAAAAGGGGAATGATATGTACCAGGTAGTTAAGCGAGACGGAAAAGTCGTTGATTTCAACATCAGCAAGATCAGCGCGGCAATCACGAAGGCATTCGACGCGCTCGGCAAGCAGTACCACCCCAGCGTCATCGATTTGATCTCCCTTCATGTCACCGCCGACTTCGAGGACAAGATTGTCGACGACAAGATCACGGTCGAGGACATTCAGGACAGCGTCGAGAAGGTTCTCTCCGAATCCGGCTATGCAGATGTTGCCAAGGCGTACATCCTGTACCGTCGTCAGCGCGAAAAGGTGCGCAATGTCAATTCCGCACTGCTCAACTACAAAGACCTCGTTGACAACTACCTCAAGATCAACGACTGGCGCGTCAAGGAGAACTCCACGGTCACCTATTCCGTCGGCGGTCTCATCCTCTCGAACTCCGGTGCTATCACGGCCAACTATTGGCTTTCCGAAGTCTATGACGACGAAATTGCCGAGGCCCACCGCAGCGCGGCCATCCATCTGCACGACCTGTCCATGCTCACCGGCTACTGCGCAGGTTGGAGCTTGAAGCAGCTCATCCAGGAAGGCTTGGGCGGCGTTCCCGGCAAGATCACGTCCTCGCCGGCATCTCACCTGTCCACGCTGTGCAACCAGATGGTCAACTTCCTCGGCATCATGCAGAACGAATGGGCCGGCGCCCAGGCGTTCTCGTCCTTTGACACCTACCTGGCTCCCTTCGTCAAGGTCGACAATCTGACGCAGAAGGAAGTCAAGCAGTGCGTCCAGTCCTTCATCTACGGCGTCAACACCCCCAGCCGTTGGGGCACTCAGGCACCGTTCAGCAACATCACGCTCGACTGGACCGTTCCCAATGACTTGAAGAACCTTCCCGCCATCGTAGGTGGCAAGGAGATGGACTTCACCTATGGCGAGTGCCAAGCCGAAATGGACATGGTCAACAAGGCGTTCATCGACATCATGATCGAGGGCGACGCCAACGGCCGTGGTTTCCAGTACCCGATTCCCACCTACTCCATCACGCGCGACTTCAATTGGGATGAAACCGAGAACAACAAGTTGCTCTTCGAGATGACGGCCAAGTACGGCACGCCGTACTTCTCGAACTACATCAACTCCGACATGGAGCCGTCCGACGTGCGTTCGATGTGCTGCCGCCTGCGCCTCGACCTGCGCGAGCTGCGCAAGAAGTCCGGCGGTTTCTTCGGCAGCGGCGAGTCCACCGGCTCGATTGGCGTCGTCACCATCAACCTGCCGCGCATTGCGTACCTGGCCACCGACGAAGCCGACTTCTACGCGCGCCTCGACCGTCTGATGGACATTGCGGCACGCAGCCTCAAGACGAAGCGCGCGGTCATTACCACGCTGCTTGAGAAGGGTCTGTACCCCTACACGAAGCGTTATCTTGGCTCGTTTGAGAACCACTTCTCGACGATCGGCCTCATCGGCATGAACGAGGTGGGCTTGAACGCCAACTGGCTCAAGGCCGATCTCACCGACGAGCGCGTACAGCGTTTCGCACGCGATGTGCTCAACCACATGCGTGGGCGTCTGTCCGACTACCAGGAGATGTACGGCGATCTGTACAACCTCGAAGCCACGCCGGCCGAATCGACGACCTACCGCTTCGCGAAGCATGACAAGGAGCAGTACCCCGACATCATCACGGCCAACATGAACGGCACGCCGTATTACACCAACTCCTCACACCTGCCCGTCGGCTACACCGAGGACGTCTTCAGCGCCCTCGACATCCAGGACGACTTGCAGACGCTCTACACCTCAGGCACCGTCTTCCATGCCTTCCTCGGCGAGAAGCTGCCCGACTGGAAGGCCGCAGCGAATCTCGTGCGCAAGATTGCCGAGAACTACAAGCTTCCGTACTACACGATGTCGCCGACCTACTCCGTGTGCAAGGACCACGGCTATCTGACCGGCGAGCAGTTCACCTGCCCGCATTGTGGCGCGAAGACTGAGGTCTACAGCCGCATCACTGGTTACTATCGTCCGGTTCAGAACTGGAACGACGGCAAGGCTCAGGAATACAAGGACCGCAAGGTTTACGACATCGCCACCTCGACGCTCACGCACGTGGGGCCGAACCCGGCACCGGTCGACGACGTCATCTGGGAAGCCACGCAAGAACGCGGATGCTGCGATCCCGCACAGCCGCTGATGAAGCCCGAGACCATCGAGGAGCCCGAAGCTGCAGCTGCTGAGGCTGCGGCTGCTGACGAGGCCCAAGTTCTCCTGTTCAAGACGACCACGTGCCCTAACTGCCGCGCAGCGATGCAGCTGCTCGACAAGGCTGGCGTCGCATACCAGACGCTGAACGCCGACGAAGAGCCCGAGCTCGTTACCAGGTACGGCATCAAGCAGGCCCCAACGCTGGTAGTTCTTGAAGGCGAAGGCTACGAGAAGTTCCGCGGAGTCTCGAACATCAAGGGCTGGATAACTGAGCGCTAATCAATCTGGGGGCTGAGAATGCACGACATCATCGTAGTCGGCGGGGGTCCCGCGGGCATGACCGCGGCGCTGTATGCGCTCCGCAACGGCAAGAGCGTGCTCGTCGTTGAAAAGGAAAGCTTTGGCGGTCAGATGACGCAGTCGCCGAAGATCGAGAACTATCCCGGCAAGCTTCAGGTGTCGGGTATGGAACTCGCCGACGAGATGATGAACCAGATTCTCGAGCAGGGCGCAGACATCGAGATCGAGACAGTCGCAGGCATCTCCCGTGATGGCGAAGGCTGGATCGTTGCCACCGAAGAAGGCGGTGCTTACGAGGCAAAAGCCGTGGTAATCGCGACTGGCGTCAAGCACCGCATGCTCGGGTTGCCCGGCGAGGGCGACCTGGTGGGCGATGGTGTCTCCTATTGCGCAGTGTGCGATGGCGACTTCTACACGGACAAGGTGGTTTGCGTCGTGGGCGGAGGCAACTCCGCGCTGCAGGACGCCATCCTTCTTTCCGAGAAGTGCAAAGAAGTCATCATGCTGCTCAGGCGTCAAGTGTTCAGGGGCGAGGAAAAGCTCCAAGAAGTCCTGTTCTCGCATCCCAACGTCAGCGCGCGCATGGATGTCGTGATCAGCTCGCTTGTCGCTGGTAACAACGGATTGGAAGCTGTCGAAATCGAGAATCGCACGACGGGCGAAAAGCAGCGCATCGACTGCGATGGCTTGTTCGTGGCAATCGGCCTCGTACCTGAAAACGGGGCGTTTGCCGAACTAGCTGATTTGGATGACTGGGGCTACTTCGATTCCGATGAGTCGTGCATGACCAAGACCCCTGGCATCTTCGTGGCGGGTGATTGTCGCAACAAGGAGATTCGCCAGATCACGACGGCCAGTGCCGATGGTGCTGTGGCAGCGCTCGCAGCTTGCCGTTACATCGACATGTTGTAATGGTGGGGTTCAGGGCATGTTTTTGAAAACAGGTAGTTCGTCAT
>CACZIP010000176.1 GCA_902781245.1 uncultured Coriobacteriaceae bacterium
GGGGCACATGACACCTGGATGAGCTCGCCGGTCGTCTCGAAGATGGCGGTGAACAGGATCGGGGCGATTGCCAGAGCGATTGCGACCCATGCCGCCCAAAGGCCGCACGGCATACCGCGCTTGTCCTTCGAGAACCAGGGCGAGATGGTGGGAACGCCCGCGACGCCCATCAAGCCGAAGCCGCCGCCCTCAATGATGCGGCCGACGATGAAAGCCGGGATGTTTCCCGGCACCAAAATGCCGATCAGGTTGCCGACGATAGAACACCCCAATGCCACAAGGATAGTGTTCCTCGGGCCGATCTTCTTGATGAAAGAAGCTGCAGGAAATGCGACGACGGCACCGAGCAGGTAAAACGCAGCAATCATCAGGCCGAGCATCGCTTCGCCGATTCCGTAGACCTGCATGATGACCGGGCCAAGGAACATCGCCTTGCCCATGTTGAACGGCATGCAGATGCCGCAAAGAACGACCATGATCGCAACAGGCCACGCGCGGTTCATGTTGCTCGGTTTCCCGCTGATGTTTTCAACTGTCATGATTCCCTCCTTTTAGATTTGCCAAACAGGTTCTGTTTCACCACGCCCGGACAGAGGGCCGCAACATTCGGCCCTCTGGCACCGCGCATGCGAGAAAAGGATCGCTACAGCGCGTAGAGCACCTGCTTGGGATGGTCGGTCAGCTTCTTGGCAAGGTCTTCGATCTTCCCGTACTCCATGCAGGCAGCCTGGCAGTGGTGCACGCACGTCGGCTCCTTGCCTTTAGCCGTGCGCTCGGCGCACAGGTCGCACTGGTCGGTCGGCACCGGCATGAAGAAGTACGTCCAATCGTCGGGAGCATTCTCCCACGGGCCGAACTGATCAACCCTGATGCCGAATTGCCCGATGGGAATATCGTGTTCGACCGAGCACGCCATCTCGCAGCTCTTGCATCCTGTACACCAGTGGTAATCGATAAGCAAACCGTATTCCGAGTTAGCCATGCTATTCATCCTCCCCAACTTTGTATACTTTCACGAGCGTCGATTTGTAGTTGGCGCCAAAGCCGCTCGGGCCAGGATTGAACGGCACCAAGTTGTTGATAGCCAAATCGAATACGTCGTAGAGCTTTTCGGGATCGCCTTCGGGATGCCACCATGCATGGTCGGCGGACGCGATGCCAGCCGGCATCTCGAAAGTCTCATTGACCTTGCATTTTGCTCGTCCCAAATAGTTTTCAACCCAAACCCATTCGCCTTGCTTCACGCCAAACTCCGATGCGTCATCCGGATGGATATCCAGCACGGGCTCGGGATGCATTGCGCGCAGGCGCGGTATTTGACGATGTTCGGAATGGAACGAATTCCAACGTCGTGCGCCTGTTGTGAGAACGAGCGGGTATTCTTCGCACATTTCGGGAGTAGAGTTCGGACCGGGCTCGGGCTCCTTGAAGTAAGGGAGCGGATCGAGCCCGAACATGTTGTAGATGTTGCACCACAGCTCGATGCGGCCCGTCGGAGTCTCGAAACCGACTTGACCGTCGCTTCTGAGAAGACCCTTTTCATGGCGGTGGTACTCGAAGGGCACGTAGACCGGCGACACCTCGCGCAGCTCGTCGTACTTGTAGCCCGAGTCCTGCAAGACCTCTGTGAACATGTCCTGAACGGTTTCCCACGGCCAGCACTCTGGGTTGAAGCGCCTGCCCAAAAGCAGATTGATTTCCATGTCGGACTTGGTGTCGCCTGGATCGCACACCTGGTTCATGGCGCCGGCTTGCTGGATGCCGCAGATGAGCGAGAGTCCGTCACGTTCGGGGAAAGTGCACACGGGCAGGAACACGTCGGCAAGGCCCATGGCGGTCGGCGTCATGAACAGGTCGACGACGACGATGAAGTCGAGTTTCTTCATGCCTTCAAGCACGCGCTTCGGGTCCGCTGACATGCATGCCAGTGGATTGTGAGCCTGCAGCCATGCACCGTGCAGCTTGTACGGCTGGTCGGTTTCGAGGCACCGTACGACCTCGTCGTCGGAACACGATGTCATGGCGGTCTTCATGAGCTGGTAGTTGCCGACGATACGCTTGTCGTCCATGCCTTCAGGCAGGAACTCGCGCCCCCACTGCCCGCCCATGACGTCAAGGATCTGTGTGTTGGCGATTAGACCGCCGGGCACCTCTATATTGCCCGTAATCTCGAAAATGGCAGTGACGGCATGGCCTGTGCCCATGGCTTCGCGGGTCTGGTCGATAGCGACGCCCCATTGCAACGTCGCCGGCTTCGCATTGGCGATCATACGAGCTGCTGCGGCGATCTTTTCGGCAGGCACCCAGCAAATCTCGGCCACCTTCTCGACGGGGAAGTCCTTCGCGCGCTCTGCGAGCTCGTCGAAGCCGTAACACCACCTGTCAACGAAGTCGTGGTCGTACAGGTCCTCCTGGGCAATGATATTGATCATGGCCAGAGCCAATGCGGCATCGGTACCGGGGCGGACACGGAGATGGAGCTCGGCGCGAGCCGCAAGCCATGTCATGCGCGGGTCGATGACTATGATCTTCATGCCGCGCTTCATGAGATCAACAACCCAATGGCCGAAGAAGCCGTCCGCGTTCGCGACGATGGGATTGTTTCCCCAAATGACCATGACCTCGGGGACCTTGTACTCGGGATTGTCATACCGGTCGAACGACGCTTGCGAGCAGTCGGCGATGTAAAGCGACCCGGCTGTGCACGACATGCCTGCAATTCGCGGAACATAGCAAGAAAGGCCCGAGAACAAACCGGTCATGTTCGGAGAGCCGTAAGCGTACATGAGACGGTCGGCGTACTGCATGACGTCGCGACCGGTTCCATGAGTGAAGAAGAACGTTTCCGCGCCGTACTTCTCCTTGATCTCCATCATGTTATCGTAGGTATAATCGAGAGCTTCATCCCAGCTGACTTGGCGCCATTTATCCTTGCCGCGGTCTTCGCACTTGCGAATCATCGGATGCAGCACGCGCTTCGGACTGTTGACGACTTCCTTGATGTCGAGGCATCTCGCACATAAGCGTCCATGGTTGTAGGGGCTTTCCTCGTCGCCCTCTACGCGCACAAGTTTTCCGTCTTTGTCCGTGTACAGCTTGATGTCGCATCCGATGTGGCACCCTGGCGCCGTCCACGCTTTGCTGCGCGTGACCGTCAGCTCACCTTCTTCGTACTGCCACGGTTTCGAATGCTCTAATTCGCGGTACCCGCTGTTCCCACTCATACGAGCCCCTTCCCTCTTCTCATATCCCGTCATATCGGCAGCCCTTTTGACTGCTTTGCATAAGAAGAGTTTAAGAGGCTCTGAAGTGCATTTATGTTGCATGATTCGACTATGCTATTCCGCTGTGGAATAGCAAAAGCTCATGCTAATTCACTTTGTCTGAGAATAAAACCTCGCACAGGCATTTGGAAAACAAATCGATTGCCTCGTTTTCGCGCGAGTCTTTGCGAATCATGCCGATTGCGGCTTGTATATCTATGTCTGTAAGCGGTACAAACGTGTAACCTTCCTTGAAGAATCGCAAGGTGCAGTTGTACGTAAGAGCAACGTAGTTATTTGCCGTTAGGAGTGGGCCAATCCCCGCAAGGCCATGTGTCTCTTCGGCTATATCGATATTAGGAAACGCCTTGAGCAGGCGTGCAGACGTGATGCTGCCCATGATGGGAAACGATGCCGGACTTGGGATGAGCAAGCGCTCTCCCGCCAAGTCGGCCATCGTAATCGCACCTTTTCGCGCGATAGGATGCCTGTTGTCAACCAAAGCGCCGAACAGCTGTCGCTCCATGAGGAAAAACGACATGTCTCTGGGCACAGCGTCTGTTATCACGATCGTTATCCCCAAATCGATATCGCCGCTTTCGACAGCTTGGACAACTTCTTCCGGCTCCATGGGATACATGCCGAGCTTAACCCCTGGAGCCTTCACCTTGAAAACCCTGCAGGCATCCGCAACGGAACGAGGAGGGGCTGCAACGATAAACCCTATGTCGAGTTTCGACATAAACGAAACCCTGATATCGTTTACAGCCTCGATAGCATCATCATATGCCGAGATGACGTCGCTGATTTTCGAAGCGAACACCTTCCCTGCGCTTGTTAGCCGCACGGAATGGCTGTCACGGACGAACAGGCGTGCCCCAACTTCCTTCTCGAGAGAGCTGACATGCTTGCTGAGTGTCGATTGCGCAATCTGCAAATGCCGCGCTGATGCCGAATAGTTAAGGCTCCGCGTCAAATCGAGAAACTCGCGTAACACCGAAATATCCATCGCCGATACCCCCCTATTGTGCGGGCTCGATTGCAATCACACTATCATATCCCGATGATCTTTATTGCGCAGAAACGCTGAACCCGCCGATGCGCGCCCCGCACGCTAGGGCCAGTTTCGATTTGCATGCTACACCCACGAACCCAGATGCTATGGTTTTTAACCACAAGCAGACGATTGCTTTGCAAACCATCTCGAAGCTGCCATCGATGGCAAGGTTGATGCGCATGCAAAAAACAACCCAGGCGAAATACAGAGCTTGGCTCCCTTGTAGCTTTTCGAAACAACGGCCGTTCAGTCGGCAGTCTTTTACATGCACGGAAAGGCGGACACGTCCTTAGAGCAAACATGCCCGCCCTTCAAGATAGCTTTCCAATTTGAAACGGTTTTCCGACAACTCCCCTAGCCGAAAACCGGGTGCGGGATCGACTCGATGTCGAAGCCAAGGTTGCGGCCTTCCTTGATGTAGGGGAACAGGTCGACGGTGGCCTTGATGCGCACCTGGCGCTTGCCGGGCGTGCCCCAGAGCACCTCGACAACCTTGCCCTGCTCGGCGTAGTCCATATC
>CACZIP010000177.1:0-2332 GCA_902781245.1 uncultured Coriobacteriaceae bacterium
CACGAGGATCGCGCCGATTTTGGTCGCCGCCCAGAAGGTAATGTACCAGGCCGGCACATTGGTCGCCCAGATCGCGACCTTGCTGCCCGCCCTGACGCCCATGGAGACCAGTGCCCTGGCAAAGGTGTCGACATCCTCGCGGAACTCTTCGTAAGTGCGCGTGTAATCCAACGTGGTGTACTTGAACGCCAGCTGGTCGGGGATTTCCTCCACCATCTTGTCGAGCACCTGAGGGAACGTCAGGTCGATCAGGTCGTACTTCTTCCAGATGTACTCGCCGGTGCCGTCGTGGTTCAGGTACAGCGGCTTGCGACGACCGCGCGTGTCCTCGAAGCGATCCATGTAGTTGACGAAGTGCGGCAGGATGATGTCCATGTCGGTCAGGTCGCTCATCCACTCGGGCTTCCACTCCAGCGACACGTAACCGTCGTAGTCGGTGGAAGCGAGCGCAAGGATGACGTCCCCGATGGGCATGGTGCCCTCGCCTACCAGGTTATAGGAGCCGTCGTCGTCGGAGTCGCGCATGTGCACGTGCTTCACGTAGGCGCCCAGGTTCTTGATGGTGGTGCTGGGATCTTCGCCGCAATCGCGGTACGGATGATGCACGTCCCACAGGGCCGCCAGGTAATCGCTGGCGTAGCCGTCCATCAGCTCGGTCAAACGCGCGGTGCTGCCGTAGATGCCGCTCGTCTCCATCAGCAGCACCACGCCGAGCTCCTCGGCGTAGGGCAAAATCTCATCGAGCGCGGCGCGTACGGCATCTTCGGTGCCGTGCTGGCCCTTGATGCACACGTATTCCACGCCCGCGCTGGCAGCCAGGTCGACGACCTGTTTCACCAGGGAAACCTGATCGCCGTCAAGCGAAATGTCGATGGACGTGTCGAACACGGGAATCTGCAGCTCACGGCCGCGCATGTTGCGAACGGTGGCACGCAGGTTGTACTTCTCGAACGGCCCGCCCTTGCCCGAGAACCGCTCGTTGTCGATGACGTCGTAGACCTCCACGCCCGCAAAGCCCATGTCTGCGGCAGTGGAGACCAGCTCATCCCAGGGAATGTCGCCCCAGCCTCTTGTCGAAAACGAAAGTTTCATGGCGTATGCTCCTTATCCCTGTCTTAGTTCTGCTCTTCGTAGACGATCTTGTTGAGAGCGTTCACGTACGCGCGGATGCTCGATCCGATGATATCGGTCGAGATGCCGCGGCCGGAATAAATCTTGCCTTCCGAGATGAGTTTCACCACGGTCTCGCCCATGGCCTCCTGGCCTTCGGTGACGGAATTGACCTGGAAGTCGTCAAGCTCGTAATGCTGCCCTGCGATCTGTTCGATAGCGAGGAACGAGGCGTCGATGGGGCCATCGCCCGCGCACACAGCCTGGAGCGTCTCGCCATCCTTGCGCATGCAGATGTTCGCGGTCGCCTTGATCAGGTTGCCGGAATTGATAACGTAACTATCAAGAACGTAGGTTGCCGGAACCTGCAAGGCTGCCGACGCCACGATGGCGTCGAGCTCGCGGCTGCCAACGCTCTCCTTCTTGGAAGCTACGCGCAGGAACGCCTCGTAAACAGCGGCGTTGTCTTCGGGCGACAGGTCGTAGCCCAGCCTGGCCACGCACTGCTTCACCGCTTCAGCGTCGTCGTTCTCGGTAAGAACGATCGATTCGTCGGCTTCGCGCACGCCCGTCTCGAACGGCGAGTATTCCGAACGGCCCGATTCGCAAATCCAAGACACCTGGCTGATGGCGCGCTTCAGCTCGGTGGTGCGCACGGTGGTGGTCGCCTGGCATGCGTCGGCCTTGTCGACCAGGATCTTGCTCAGTCGGCCGATCGAGACGACGTCCATGGGGTATGTGGTCGCCTTGACTTCGCCCACGCCTTCGATGATGCCCGCGATGGCGCACGCGTCGGCCATGTACAGCTCGTCGGAGCACGAAATGCCCAGCGTCACGTCCGCCAGCGCCGGGACGTCAGCCTGCAGCGAGCGGATGAACTCGGCGAACTCTTCGGGCAGCATGGCGCCCGCAGCGTCGCAAATGGTGATGGTCGTTGCACCCGCCTCGATGGCGCGCGAGACAACGTCACGCAGGAACGCTCCATCGGCGCGCGTTGCATCGTTCGCAATGAAATCGACGTCGTCGGTATACTTCCTGCACTCGGCAATCGTGGCCACGACATCCTCGAGCATCGCGCCGGCCTTCTTGCGGTAGACATATTCCATGCGCGCGGGGCTCACGGCAGCCTTCACGATCAGGCGCGGGTGCACGGCGTCTTTCAGCGCGCTCCACACCAGCTCGACGTTCTCGGCGTCCAGCTTAACAGGCACGCCCAGCGCGC
>CACZIP010000177.1:2347-7178 GCA_902781245.1 uncultured Coriobacteriaceae bacterium
TTGATGCGCAGGCTGTCGGCCTTGGCGTTTTCGATGCCCTCAACCTCGATGGTGGACACGCCCAGGTGGTCGAGGATCTTGGCGATTTCGAGCTTCTCCTTGAACGAGAGCGACATCTCCTTCATCCCGATGGCCCTGCGCATGGTCACGTCGCTGATACGTATTTCTCTCATGATGGTGTTTACCTTCCTATCGTTTCGTCATCGCGAATCGCCAGCTTGCTTTCGTATCGCATGCGCTGCCCGATGGGGCTTTGCGCGCGACGCGTCGGCACACAAGTTTCGAGTCCTGGCTAACGCGTTGGTTACAGGGGGTTCCGTGCTCGTAAACGGTAGCCGGCCACACGGAATCAAAAGACGGCTTGGGAATTTGTAAGGCGCAGACCCGCAAACGCAGCAGGTGCGCCTAGATAAGGAGCAGGCCCAGAAGAAGGTTGCCATCGAGCGACGCGAACGTTAAAGGAGCATCCGCCTGTGCGGCGAACGAGAACCTTGCTGTATGTTCGACGTCAATAGACATGCTCGAAAAGCTCGTTCCTTCTTACTTACGTGCGGCTTCATGCGTCTCGCTTACGCTAAGTCAAACCACCCATATTTTCAAGAAAGATTTGTTAAATTGCGTGAAAAGGTCACGTGAGCGGGCGAAAAACGCCCAAGTGTCCTTAGCGCCAACTCGTGCCAAACGGTCGCGGGATGTATGCATCGCATCACTGGAAGCGCCAAGCGGCGCGATCGTCTTACGAACCGTACAACGGGAGATAAAGCACAACTGCAACGAAATACAGAATGGCAACAATACCGAGGCATCGCAGTGCAAGCTGAAGCCATGTATATCGACCAAGGATAGGAACATGTTTCTTCAAGCGGCGCTTGTCGCAGAGCAGCACGGCGAGCAGCCCCGATGGAACAATGACGAGCGCAAGATATTCGAATAGGCGGAACCCGACAGGCATCCTGTCAAGAAATTCGGTGCCCCCGGTAAACGAAGCGGTCAGCGAAACGAGCGTCAAAAAAGCCCACGCGATGGCGAGCAGCACATTCCACACGATGCCCACGGCGGCCGGCAACCCGAACGTCGCATGATGCACCTGCGCATCATGCGACTCCTGCACCCCTTGCAGCGAAACGACGTTCCCCGGAGCTTTTGCCTCCGCTTTCATAACTGATGCCGCACGTGCGGCCTGTTCCAGCGCGGTTTTCATCTCATGTGCGCTCGCGTAACGCTGTTTCTGATCAAGTGCGGTCGCCTTCGCGATAACCAACTGAAACGGCTGCGGTATCCGTGCATCAGCAAACCCCGACTCGCGCAACGTAGAAGTCGGATCTTCTCCTAACAAGCAAAAGGCCACAACCATGCCCGCTGCGTATATGTCGCTTTGCGGGGTCGTCTGACCATAACCGAATTGCTCAGGAGGCGCGTAACCAGGCGTGCCGAATAGCACCGTATCGCGCGTTCCTTCCGGATGCCACGTACGCGCTATGCCCAGATCGATAAGCACGAGCTTTCCACCCGTGACAACAATGTTGCTCGGCTTCAAGTCACGGTGGACAATCGGCTCGTCGAAGGCCTCGTGCAGCTCGCACATAGCATCGCACAGTTGCCCTCCGGCAAACAGCGCAGTCTCGACTCCGCAACCGCGCGTCTTCACGAACTGCCGCAAAGTCGGCCCTTGCACAAACTCAGTCACGACGGCTACGCCCTCGTCAGTTTCGACCATATCGTAAACGAGCGGCAAGTGCTCGAAGTGGCGATTCGCCGCCTGCGCTTCAAGAACGCGCCGATACGCAACTCCGAGCCCCGTTCCTTTTGCGAAGACCTTGCGCACATAGCGGTTGTCGACGAGGCCTTTGTCACGATGGACGATCTGGGTTGTCTCGAATTCAGAACTCGACACGACCTCGTCAACGACCCATCCGTCGTTGGGCAGCTCATCAAGTAGCTTCGCAAGCTCGGTTTTGTCAAAGCCACCGTCGCCTAGCACAGGAGGTCCTCGCCGAACTCGTACAGTGCAGCATTTGCTCCCATAAGGCCGGTCTCGTGTTCCAAACAGTAAATCAGGATCGCGTCGCGACGGTTCTTCGGATAGAGCGCATTGGCTCTTGCAGCCTGCAATGCGCGGTTCGTTTCGCGAGGCGTGAGCCTCATGGCAAACGCAATCCTGAGCACGGTGTCACGTCCCGCACCACGCTTGCCCATAAACACTTGATAGCCGAACGTCGGATTGAGTTGCGCCTCATGCACGATTGTGGGCTGAACAAGCTAACGGTCAGCCAGAAGCTCCTGAAGATAATCGGAAAGGGCCCGTTCGGAGAAACGATGCCCTTCAAGATAATCCCCCACCGACGATGCGCTCATGAGCTCGTCGAGCAACTCTTCAGTTAAAGGCTCTTCCAACTTGGACCCTCCCTCCCGTTTCGTCGGAACCATTGTATCCCAACGTCAAGCTGAAGCGTCCGCCTGCCGCAGCGCCGAATCGGCGCCGCGGCAGGCGCAAACATGACTATTTATGCAACCCAAGCAGCCGTGGAAGAACTGTCGAACATGTTGCCGTAATAATGAATCTTGGACACAGGCGCGTCGAAATAGATGTTTCCTGTCACCTGACCACCAGCAGACAAGTTACCCGAATTCAGCTCGTTTTGGGCTTCGGAGTAATAGGCTTGGCTGCGCTGGGCGCCGTCCGCATCTTCTGCCTTCCAGTCGTAGGAGCTGAACGACAAGTTTTTCGAGCCGCCGTTGACGCACGTCACGTTTACACAAACGATTTCCGACCCGTCGTAGTTCGCATATCCGCCCTCAATCGAGTTGACCGTGATAGAAGCTCCGTTCTTAAGCTCGACGGTTTGGCCGACAGATAGATTCTGATAGTCGATTTCGGCCTGGCCAGCTGCCTCGGAAGATGCGGCTGATCCATCCGATTGAGAACTTGCTGCAGCCGAAGCAGATGCCGCCGCCGTGGGGGTCGAACCAGCGTTCAAGTCGCTCGATGCCTGGTCAATCGCAGCCGAGAACAACGCTTGCGTCGCGAGCACGATGACGATGGCAAGGACGCCGAGCACAATTCCCGCAACTGCGATTCCTTTGCCAGAATGCTTTCCTCTGTTAATGCCGACAATGCCCGCTATCGAGAGTATCACGCCGACGATTGCCATGAAGAACGACACATTGTTGACGATGGGAAGAAACGATGTGGCGATGGCCAAGATGCCAATCACAAGTCCTGCTATCGCAAGACCCGACGTCGAGGGCCTTGCGAGCTGGGGTACCTGAACCTGCGGCGCGCCATCACTTGCCTGCTGCTCTTGATTCTGCTGTCTGTAGTCCTGGTCAACCACTTGAACCCCGCCTCTCTGCTCTGTCGGATAACAATTCAACGATGCTATCGCGATTCGGCACGGCAGTTATTAGCTGGCAGCTACGATTTTGAGGCACGACCAACTCAGATATGGGCGCAAAAAAAGCCCGGCGGGAAACCCCGCCGGGCACGTGCGCTTGGTAAAGAACGCTGTGATTAAAGCTTACGCCCAACCCTTACCGTCGGAACCGAAGTCGCAGATGAGCTCCTTGGCGCGCTCGACGATGGCCTCGCGGCCCGGCTTGAGGAGCTTACGCGGGTCGTAACCCTTGCCCTGCTGGTCCTTGCCGGCCTCGATGTACTCGCGCGTGGCCTTTGCGAAGACGACCTGCAGGTCGGTGTTGACGTTGATCTTGGCGATGCCCATGCCGATGGCCTTCTGCACCATGTCGGTCGGGATGCCGGTGCCGCCATGAAGGACGAGCGGCAGGTCGCCGACCAGGTCCTTGATCTCCTGCAGACGGTCGAAGGACAGGCCCTCCCAATCCTCGGGATACAGACCGTGGATGTTGCCGATGCCGCAAGCGAGGAAGTCGATGCCCGTGTCGGCGATGGCCTTGCACTGCTGTGGGTCGGCCAGCTCGCCCTTGGAGGTGACGCCGTCCTCGACGCCGCCGATGCCGCCGACCTCGGCCTCAACCGAGATGCCCTTGGCATGGGCGATCTCGACGATCTTGGCGGTCTTCTCGAGGTTGATCTCGAAGGTCTCCTCGTGGGAGCCGTCGTACATGACCGACGTGAAGCCAGCGTCGATGCACTTCAGGCAGTCCTCATAGGTGCCATGGTCGAGGTGAAGGGCGACCGGCACGGTGATGTTCTTGTCCTCGACGAGGTTCTTGACGATGTCGGCAACGACCTTGAACGAAACCTGCCACTTGGCAGCACCGCTCGTGCACTGGATGATGACGGGCGACTGAGTTGCCTCGGCGGCGTCGAGAATCGACGCAGCCCACTCGAGGTTGTTGGTGTTAAAGGCGGCGACGGCGTAATGGCCCTTCGCTGCGGCGTTCAGCATGTCTTTTGCGCTCACGAGCATGATGCACCTCCATGGTTGACGAACAATTGCGCTAAATGCTTATGACATGTTAGTACATATCTGACCGATAAGGGCATTTTTTCGGCAAGGTGCTGTCATTTTATTGGATTGCATCATATAATTGACTAAGTCGTTCCAATCGTCGAAAGGATGCGTCATGGATACTTATTACAACCCTGCTGACCTCGCCAACTTCTCTCCTGACGGTGTTGGTGCACTCTCGCCCGACCTGTGGAACAAATACATGGCTTATTACGGCTCTGTCTTCGAGGACGGCGCCCTCACCTCCCGTGAGAAGTCGCTGATCGCGCTCGCCGTTGCGGCCGCAGTTCAATGCCCGTATTGCATCGACGCCTACAGCCAGAGCTGCCTGGAGAACGGCGCCAACGAGGAGCAGATGACCGAGGCCGTCCACGTGGCCTGCGCCCTCCGGGGCGGCG
>CACZIP010000178.1 GCA_902781245.1 uncultured Coriobacteriaceae bacterium
TAGGCGTCCTCGCGCGTGATGCCGGTCTGCACGAGAGCGAGCAGCACCTTCGAGCTGAAGATGAGACCGCGCGTGCGCCAGAGGTTGTGCTCCATCTTGGCCGGATAGGTGAACAGTCCGTCGAGCAACGGCTGCATCTTGTAGAACATGTAGTCCAGCGCGATGAAGCTATCGGCCAACGCAACGCGCTCGGCGCCGGAATGGCTGATGTCGCGCTCGTACCAAAGCGCCACGTCATCGAGGGCCACAAGCGAGTTGGCCTTCACGACACGCGACAGACCGCAGACGCGCTCGACCGTGATGGGGTTGCGCTTGTGCGGCATGGCCGACGAGCCCTTCTGACCTTTCTTGAACGGTTCTTCAGCCTCGATGACGTCAGTCTGTTGCAGCAAGCGCACCTGCATGGCGATTGCTTCAAGCGTCGAAGCCACCGTAGCCAACGTCGTCATCACCTGTGCATGGCGATCACGCGCAATGACTTGCGTCGAAAGCGGGTCGGGCGTGAGGCCGAGCTTCTCGCAAACGTACTTCTCGACGAACGGATCAATGCTCGAATACGAGCCAACAGCGCCGGAAATGGCACCCGTTGCAATCATTTCTCGCGCCTGCTCCATGCGGATGAGGTCGCGCTTGAGCATCCAGGCCCAGCTGCCGAACTTCATGCCGAACGTCATAGGTTCGGCAGATATGCCATGAGTGCGGCCGACGCACAGCGTGTCTTCGAACTCGAACGCGCGGCGCTTACATACCTCACCCAACCGTTTGATGTCGGCGATGATGATGTCGCAAGCCTGCGTGATCTGATAGCACAGCGCCATGTCACCCAAGTCGGACGAAGTCATGCCGTAATGCACCCAACGACTTGGCGGCTCAGAGCCCTCGGGGATGTCAGCGTCGATGTATTCGGCCATGTTGGTGAGGAAGGCGATGACATCGTGGTTCGTCACCTTCTCGATCTCGTCGATGCGCTCTACCGTGAAATCTGCATGTTCACGAATCCAAGCAGCTTCTTCCTTCGTGATGCCGCAAGCACCCAATTCGGCCTGAGCCTCGCATGCCAGCACCTCGATTTCCTTCCAGATCTCGAACTTGTTCTGCATCTCCCAGATGGAACCCATTTCGGGGCGGGTGTAACGGCCAATCATGATGTCTCCTTCCTATCCGGCATGTTGTTCCTCTGCCGGGTTCATCCCTCTTTCTGAAAGGCTCGTACCTACAGGTTCTTGAACACCGTGCGCACGTGAGCCACCTGATCTCGATCGGCAACCACAATGACGGTATCGCCCGGGAAGAGCACAGTGTCGTCGCTGACAACCTGGACATCGTCCTTCGTCGAAACGGCAGCAATAATCGAGTTCTCGGGCATTTCGATATCGTAAACCGAAACGCCCTCATCGTTGTCGTGGAAGCTCATATGAGGAACGGGGATCTCCGAGAGCACCACGTTGCCATGCGTGAGCGATGAAACGACGCCCACAGTGCCCATGAGCGTTTCCTCCTCGATGAGGTTCGCGATCATCTCGGTCGACGAAATGCTCTCGATGCCAAGCGCACGGAAGATGCGTTGGTTTTTCGGGGCGTTGACGCGCGCGATGGTGCGCGGCACGCCGTAAACTCGCGAGGCGATTTCGCACGCCACAAGATTGTTGTCGTCTTGACCAGTTGCGGCGACGAAGACGTCTGCCTTGCGAATGCCAGCATCTTCCTGGTACTTCGAGTCGCATCCATCACCCCTGATGATGAGATAACGCCCTTGCAAAATCATGGACAGGCGATCGGCTGTCTCGGCGTTTCGTTCGATAATGGCCACTTCGTTCCCGCTTTTGAGCAGAACCGTCGCCAGGTACTCGCCGACTTTGCCGCCTCCCGTGATAACGATGTACACGGTCGCCTCCTAAGCTTGGATGAACTTCCTGAACTCGTCGATCAGATCGTGTCGGACGCAAGCGAGCACCAAATCGCCGTGATGCAGCGTCGACTCGCCTGACGGAATGGACGAAGCCGAACCATCCTTGCGCTCGAACGCGATGATACGAATGTCATGGCTTCGCTCGATTTCGTTTGCGTGAATAGGCTCGTTGTTTCTCCATGAGAGGTCGAGCGAGAAACGCAAAACCTCGTAGTCGCCGAACGTGTCGAGATGTGAACCATGACCCGACAGCGCCTTGCTGAACACTTCCTCGGCGACAAGAGTCGTGCCGCATACGTAGTCGATGCCCAACTGCATGTAAGCTCGCTCGTGGTCGTGATTGTACAAGCGCGCGATGACATGGGGGACGTTGTAAAGACGACTTGCAACCTCGGTTGTCATGAGGTTGGCGTTGTCCGACTGGGTGACTGCCGCCACGACATCGCAGTCTTCGATGCCCGCTTTGACAAGGGTATCTTCGTCGTATCCGAGACCCTGCACCGTCGAGCCGTTGAAATTGCGTCCGAGATTCGAGAATGCGTCCGCCTTGATGTCGACAACGCAAACGTTGGCACCGTTGTCAGACAACATGCCCGCAAGGCGAGAACCGACGCGCCCGCATCCCACCACGATCACATTACGCATACCATTCCCTTCTTTGGAATTAAGCGCATATTATTGTAGTTGATTTGGCCGCAATGACCTAGATGGACGCCATTTGAGCGAGCGTCTTGTTGTACCAGTCGACAGCATGCGGCGGACAGTACATAGCAGCGCCTTCAGGCGTCAGGCTGTATCCGTAACCGCTTGCCAATCCAGCGACGTGCGCACGGATAGCGGTATCCCAGTCGCCCCACGCCGAAGAACCCCAGCCCCATGCGTTATGCGGCAGGAAGCAAACCGAACCCTTGCCCGATTCGGTGTTGGAAATGGCAGGCGACCAACGCGGATCGATGCCATTTTCCCATGCGGCCTCGGCAAATGTGGTGCCGTAACCGGAAAGCGGAGAGCCGGCAAGGTAAGCGTCGATGCGTGCAGACCACTCGGCTACAAACGCTTCTCGCCCGACCGACCAGTCGATTGCAGGAAGGTTGTATTCCATCAAGGGCTCTTCCTGGACGTCCGCTTCAGCTGTCGAAGATTGCACTTCGGGTTCCTCAGGCTGGGGATCTACCACGGGAGCCGGCGTGGACGCGACGCCTTGCATGGCCTTTTTCGATTCAACTCGTTCGAAAACGGCGATGTTGTCGGCGGCAATGCGTTCCTGTTCGGCCTTTTCCTTCTCGTCGATCATTTTCAGGCCGCTATCGACGTTGCGCTGAGAGGTCGATGCAAGCATCGATTGCTCGCGAACGACACCGTCCAAAGAGCTGGTCGCAGCTTCGGCATCCGTTGCCCGCGAGTTCAGTGTGGATTCGTTGGTGGTGGAGTCGAAACCAAACGCACCTGCGCGCGCGAGCTCGTCGTCCGGATCGGCCGAAGCCACACCAAGACCAACGCTACCCACGATAGCGAAAATAAAAAAGCCGACGATGGCGGTCTTCACCATTTTGCCGGCTGTTCGTTTAGGTTGCTTCCGACTCATATTTCAAATTCCTTCTCAGCGATAGCATCGCTAACGCTGTGGGCGTTATATTTTAGCCTAGCGGAGTATTTCGATGCAATTTTTTGTGGAGACGCGATTCACGTTTTGTTCGTCTTTTCGAGAACCTAACTGCATCGTACCTGCTCAATAGCTATGACATTGATTAAGAGACAGATGTGCAAAATACATCGCCAAAGGCGAACGGTTGCTTGAAACCCTTTTCCGAGCATCTTTAATGCTTCAGTTTTAAGGCAAGGCAAAGAGGTAGAGGGTCAGCAAGCAGAACATGGCGAAAAGAACCGAACCTGTTATCACGACGAGACCTTTTTTCGTTGCAATTCCGATAAGGAAGATCACAAGCGACACAACGATAAGCGGCCACAGCGTCGTGAAAGCATTGGATATCGAGTCAGGAGGAGCAATTTCGAGAACGATGGGCAGCAAGAGCGCAGCCGCCGAGGTGATGAAAATGCCTATCGCATGCCAGAGCGCCTCGAACTTGCTTCTCATCGGCACGATCATCAAGCACAAACCCACGATCATGAATGCGAGAGGCCAGAATTGCCACCATCGCGTGCCAGGAACGAGCGGGGATACGTTGATCGAAACGACGAGGAACAGCAGCATGAGCCCCACTGCCACGGCAAGGCGTGCAACAATGGGAAATCCTTCGTTGTCCGATTGGCCAAGATTGGCGCTCCTGAGCACCGTCCCATCTTCTTGATAGGCAATCGTTCCGAACACGTTCGATTCGGCGTTTTCCGGCATGACCTCGAACGGCTCGGGGCCTTCGGGTTCGAGCGGCAAGCGCACCCACATCACGGCATATGCGATTATCGCCAAGCCGAACGTCACGCATGCAAGCAAAGCGGCGAATATGCGCACGACGATCGCATCGGCGTCGATTCGTTCGGCAATGCCAGCGCAGACTCCTCCAAGAACCGCGTTGCGCGAACGATATAGCTGTCTGTCAGCCACGCAACCCCTTCTTGTTTTCTACGAAGCGAAATTCGCTTGCATCGCCCTGCGTTCAGGCTGCTCACTCGGATGCTTCGGCATCCGAAAGGCGTTTGACCTGCAGCCCTTGTATCCGACGGCGGCGCATCGCACGCACCTTGAACCGGTAGCCGTCGACAACGAGTTCATCGCCAATTCGCGGAACAGCGTCGAGCGTATCGAGCAACCACCCCGCGATGGTGTCGTATTGATCGGATTCGACAACAGGCCAACCGAGCTCGCGCGCTTCCTCAACGGGGAGCCGACCGTCGACGAGCCATTCGTCCTCCGTGAGGTTGGTAACGAACGGGACGGCGTCATCCGTCTC
>CACZIP010000179.1 GCA_902781245.1 uncultured Coriobacteriaceae bacterium
GATTGGAGAGCGGTTCCGGGTGATCGCTCGATTTGCTCGGGCGGGCTGAAGCCCGCGCCTCCCAAATCGAGTGGTTACACCAACATTCGAGACGCTACCGGCCGTGGTGAGGGAAGACGAAGTGGCCGAGCTGTACCATGACGAGATGCCGGATGCGCAGCAGGCTGAGGAGCCTGGCGCATCGGTTCCGACGGCTCCTCAAGCTTCATCGGATGCGCAACAGGTTTTGAGTTCTGGTACGCCAACTCCAGCAGTTCCTCAAGCTTCAACAGCCTGTCAGGATTCGACGGCTTCTCGAGCTTCAACAGCAAGCGCAGACGATGACCTTCCGCCCGTCGAGTCTCCCGTAGGACCTGCAATCGTTCATGGGCAACCCGTCGCCCTGGACGGCATGATTCTGCTTGCTCCTGCAGATGGTCAGCTCATCGCTCAGAAGCAGATCAGCGACAAGACTTTCAGGGAAGGCTATCTCGGCAGTTGCTTCGGCATAGTGCCGAGTGAAGGTGCCGTTTATGCCCCGTGTTCGGGTGTGGTGGCTCTCGAGACGGAGTCCCACTACGCGTTTGTGATCGAAGACCCGCAAGGCCAGCGGGTCATGATTCACGTCGGGATTGGCACTGTCGATATGAATGGCGAAGGTTTCGACCCGTTGGTTGATCAAGGCGACTCAGTTGAAGCGGGCGAACGACTGCTGAACTTCGATCGCGCTCTCGTCCGTGCTAGTGGTTACGAAGACACAATCATCACTGCTTTGATGGAAAACGCCTGATTGCGGTGCGAACATCATGGAAAACGTCTCAATGCGCAGAAGGAACATGAAGACAATCGATGTAGTCGCGGCCATCATCAAGCAAGGTGATTGCATACTCGCCACGCAACGGGGTTATGGCGATCATGCGGGCGGCTGGGAGTTTCCCGGTGGCAAGATTGAGCCAGGCGAGACGCCTGAAGAAGCGCTCGTGCGCGAAATTCACGAAGAGCTCGAGGCGCTGGTCTCGGTCGATTCGTTGGTCACAGTGGTTGACCACGACTACGAGACGTTCCACTTGCACATGCACTGTTTCCTGTGTCACGTGGCGGTTGGCGAGCTCGAGCTCCACGAGCATATGGCTGCAAAATGGCTCGATGCAGGTTCCATCGATTCGGTCGGCTGGCTGCCCGCCGACCGAAAAGTTGTTCAGGCGATCAAGGGCCAGGGCATCCTCGAAACCTGATGATGGCGGTATCGCAAACGGCTACTTTTCGGCCATCATCAGCTGGAATGCGTATTCGGTCGCTTTCTGGGCAATGGGCGCCATGAACGATGCGATGACCTGCGGGTCAAGCGAGTTGGGGTAGCGGAAGCCGAAGAAGCAGTAGCCGCGATGGTACTTGCCGTAGGTGTCGAGGCAGCGTACCACTTCTGCTTCGACCTCTTCAGCCGTTGCGCTCTCGCGTGCCACAGGGCCGTTTGAGTCGAATCCGCCGACGAAGCCAAAGCGGTCGCCGTACTTCTCGATGAGGCCCTCGACGTCGTTGCTGACTTGGACTGACGACCATGCAACCCATCCGCAATCAATCATGTCCTCGACGATGGCCTCGGCGTGTCCACAGCAGTGGTAGATAGGCTTGACGCCGCGGTCGATGCACGCCTGTGCGAAGCGCTTGTGGTGCGGCTTGATCATCTCACGGTAGGTTTCCGGCGACATGAACAGGTCCTTCTCGGTGGCAATGTCGTCGAAGTAGGTGATGGTGTCCGGATGCCACGTATCGATGATGTAGTCGAGCGATGCGATCTTGTAATCGGTGATGGCGGTGAGCAGCTCAGTTGTTTCCTCGGGGTCTGCGACAAGCGCGATGAGCGATTCCTCGAAGCCCATGAGAGCAGCCAGACGCTCGAACACGCCATTGCCGAATCCGAAGTCAACTGCCTCGAAATCGCGATTGGGCTCGCCAATCATCTGGCATTCCATCGCGTAGGCGGCTTTCCAATCGAACTCAGCGGGGTCGGGAATGGTGATCTGCTCGCGCCACTCGTCGATGTCGGTCAGCGGGATGACGCTCACGTCGGGCACGCCTGCTCCGCCACCCGTCGACGGGTATTCCCACCTGTTGCCAAAACCGTCCATGTGGTCGCCGAACTGGTTGCCTTTCTCGATGGCCGGGCCGTTGATGGCGCCGAAGCCCATGACTTTGTTGCCGACGAAACTGTTCGGAATCAGCGGGGTCACTTCATGGTTGAGGAATTTGAAGTAGTTGGCTTTGAAGTCGAATTGGGGCTGTTCGCTCATGATGACACGCTCCTCTTTGGTTGGAATATACGAATCACTGTTGAAGCTCAATTTACCCATCTGCGCATGTGGTAATTGAATAATAGTCAGTTCAACCTGCTGTTCCTACGTCCAATCGATACGATTATCAGCTGAACTCACGTAGTCAATTTAGCTATAATGGACAAATACCTATATGGTGTTTAGGTACAACTAAAACTCCCGAACAACGGTGGGGGATACCATGAAGCTGAGCATGTCGATGATCGAAAGCCGCTTGACGTCCTACGAGGTCGAAAGCGACATTCAGGAAGACGAGCGAACGATTCGCGGCATGCGTTTCATCTCAGAGCAGCAAACAGAGTTCTCGCGTGAATACATCTACATCGGCCGGGCAGCTGACTATCTGGAAGATCCGCGCTATGCAAACGCATTCATTCTGGCCAGCGGTCGCAACAACATCGTGTGCTGGGGATACGACTACGAGGAGCTTCTCAACGACGTGCTTGGCTCCTTCGATTTCTACAACGACGCTGAGCAACGTTTGCTGCTTGCGGCATCGCAGCATGCTCCGCTGCAAGAGATGATGTGCATCGTGGAAGAGATATCGTCCGATCCTTTCGTCGTGTTCGGGATTGATGGAACAGTGTTGGCGAGCGTCACTCCCGACCAAATCGGAAGCTCTCGCATGCGGGAAAACGTGATGGTCAAGAAAAACTTGGGCGCCGACGGCATTGGTGGATACTTCGTCGACGAAGCAGGCGTCATCCATCACGATTTGTCGTCTGTTCCGTTGTCCATGAGTGACGATGAGGGTGTTGTTGCTGTGAGCATGTACCTCTACCACGATCGGGAGCCGATTGGTTTCACAATGCACTTCCCGAGCTCAGGAAGGAACAATGTCTTAGCCCAGGCAATCGATTCCATTTTTGCAGTGTACTTGCCGCAATCGGAGGAATTCACGAGTGCGTATTCTCCGCACCAATCCCAGCGTCTTGCCCTGGCCGATCTCATGAGTGGGGGCCATGCAACTGAAGATGCTTTGGGGCGGCTTGCAGCTGCAGTAGGGGGAACGACGGCGCTCGTTGTGGTTTCAGTCGCAAGCCTGGTGATTCAGAATCGCACCCAACGCATGCTTCTCGCGAACGAAGTGGAGGAATCGCGGGTCGCTTGCGTGGCGTGCGAGATTGACGAAGCGGTTGCTTTCCTGGCGACTGCCGACAACGAAGACGCGCTTGTTGAACAAATCGCGCAGCACTTCAATAGAAAGAGCTTGGCGCTAGGTGTATCGATGCCCGTTGCCGGGTTCGATCGCGTTCAATCCGCATATCGCCAGGCGGTGTTCGCGCTCGGAACGCCGCCCGTTGCAGGCATTCGCCATTGCCGCGACTTGGCGCTGCCGTTTCTCATTGGCACGCTGCAAAAGGAACCGGTTGCCCGCGACCTGCTTCATCCAGCGCTTGGGATGCTTGAGAGCTATGATGTCGAGAACGGTACCGACTTGTTGGAAACGCTGCGTGTTTACGTTGAAACTGGCTGCAATCAATCGGAGACGGCCCAGAAGCTGTTCGTGCATTTGAATACGTTGAAATATCGCCTCAAGCGCATAAGCGAGATTGCAAGCGTCGATTTCAAAGACCGCGACACGGTCTTCCATATCGAGCTGTCGTTCAAGTTGATGTGATTCTGCAACAAAGACCGGGTCTCTGTTGCGGCGCGGGGTTGCAACAGAGACCCGTTTTCTGTTGCAAAGTTAGTTTGCCGTCGTAAGAAAACGCAGCATGCGTTCCTTGAAATCCGGCGCGGTGTCGTAGGCGGCGTGTCCGAAGCCTTCGTACATGTGAAGGGCAAAGCCCGGCTTATCGCTCAAGTGTTCTGCAATTTCGTCGGTCGCATCAGCCCCAAGAACCTGATCGTCTTTTGAACCAACGATAAAAACCGGGCATGTAATCTTTTCCAACTCGCTTGAAACATCGAAGTCCTTCAGCCCTTCCGCCAAGATGATGAAACGGCCCAGATCCTCGTCGGTCACGCTTTTCGCGGTTTCGACAAGCAGTTCGCGCAATTGCTCGAACATGTCCTGCGTGAAAATAGCTTCTCCGAATGCCAGGTACAAACCTGTTGCGTCCCCGTCTTGAGCAAGCTTGACCCATTGATCGACTGCTTGATATCGGGCTTCCGTCATGCGTACTGCAGTGGAGCAAAGAACCAGTTCCTGCACCAAGTCTGGATGCTCGATAGCCATCGTCATGGCAATCATGCCGCCTTGCGACGCGCCGAAGACGGCCGCCTGGCGAAGACCCAGCGCCTGGAATGCCTCAGCTGTGTCTCGCGCCATCTCTCGTACGGAGTGGGAAGCGGGCAATTCCTTTCGGCGGTCGAACACGTAGATCGTGAAATCGTTCGTCAACGGTTGATACGCGTTCGCAACGGCGCTTGCGGAAATCATGACGCTTTGCACGCTGAGGCCGGGAATTATCACAAGCGTTCGCCCGCCCTGCCCGAACTTGAAATAGTCCATGGTGAACGTGTCCGTCTTGACAGTTTCAATCTGCATGT
>CACZIP010000180.1 GCA_902781245.1 uncultured Coriobacteriaceae bacterium
GACCAAGGAAGGCAAGGAGCCGGCGGTCGTCGACGTGGAAGACGGCGATGACGAGTACGACGACATCGACGTCAAGCAGACTTCCGAAGGCCGTTGGGTGTTCGAATAGAGACGAGAAAGAAGGCGGCCTTCGGGCCGTCTTGACTGATTGAAAGTGAGAAGACATGGCGTTCTCGAAAAAGCCCATCAAGGGCATGACCGATTTCTTGCCGGCTGACATGAAGTTGCGCGAGTCGGTGCTCTCGCAAATCAAGAGCATCTACGCGAGCTTCGGCTTCACGCAGATCGAGACTCCCATGATGGAGCACATCGGCAACCTCACGTCCAAGCAGGGCGGTGATAACGAGAAGCTCATCTTCAAGGTGCTCAAACGTGGAGCGGCGTTCGACCGTGCGTGGGATTCCGGCAACCGCGACGAGCTCGTGGCCGAAGGCCTGCGCTACGACCTGACCGTGCCCCTTTCTCGCTTCTACGCCAACAACAAGGAGCAGCTGCCTTCGCCTTTCCGCGCATTGCAAGTTGGGCCTGTATGGCGTGCTGACCAACCGGCAAAGGGACGCTTCCGCCAGTTCGTGCAGTGCGATATCGACGTGTTGGGCGATTCGACCAACCTTGCCGAAATCGAGCTGATCACTGCAACGTCCAAAGCGCTCTCGACCGTGCTCGGCGCTGCTGGCATCGACAAGTTCACCGTGCACGTCAACGACCGCCGCATCCTCTGCGCTGCCGCCATGAAGGCAGGCTGCGCCGATCCTGAGGTTGGCGGCATGCTCGTGACCCTCGACAAGCTCGACAAGATCGGGTTCGAAGGTGTTGAGAAGGAGCTGCTCGAGAACGGTGCGGCTCCCGAGATGGCGGATTGCTTCCTCGATCTGTTCAAGGGCGAGATCGACACCGAATCGTGCAAGGGCTTCTGCGATCAGATCGATCCCGAGGGCTTGGCTGAGGCGGTTGCCAACTTGGACGAGATCATCTCGGCGACGCGCGCACTCACGCCCGACGGTGTGCAGATCGTCTTCGACCCGACGCTCGTGCGCGGCATGGGCTATTACACCGGTCCCATCTTCGAGGTCACAGTCGACAACTTCGGCATCTCGATTGCCGGCGGTGGCCGCTACGACGAGATGATCGGCAAGTTCTCGGGCGAGGACGTATGCGCTTGCGGGTTCTCCATCGGCTTCGAGCGCATCATCGCCGTGCTGCGCGATGCGGGTGTGACAAGCCTTGACGAAGGTGATGCTGAAGGCGCGGTTGCATTCCTCGTCGATGGCAAGGCATCAGCCGAGCGTCGCTTCGAGGCACTCGAGCAGGCGCAAGCTCTGCGCGCCGAAGGCCGCGACGTTGCCGTGCTGCCAATGCGCAAGAACATGAAACGCCAGATCGCCACGCTCGAAGAAGAGGGCTTCACCCAGTTCGAGAAGATCTACAAGGATTAGAACGCAGGCTTGTGCTAATGAGTCGGGGGCCAGGCCCCTGACTCATTAGCGCTAAGAGAACCATCCCCCTGGCACAGGACCGCCAGTTAGCTTTCCTCGCGCATTGCTTTCAAAATAGCGCGCTTTTTGGCCTGCGCTTCGGCGTAGGCCTGTTTTTCGGCGGCCTTTTCCTTGCGCGCTGCTTCTTCAGCTTCGCGTGCAGCCCGTTTCGCTTCTTTGGCGGCCTTGCGCTGTTGCTTGATGAACGCGCGCGTGGCTTCGCCTTCGGCGATGGAGAATCGACACCCGCAGTAGTTCTGGCGGTACATGCCCAGCTCACGGCTGATACGCGTGGCTTCGTCGTAGTACGGGCGGTAGTCTTCGAAGTAAGCTGCGATGCCCGCCTGTTCGCATGCGCGCAGCAGCTCCTCATGGATGACGTCGGTGAATTGATAGGGGCTGACGGCCAGCGTAGTGGTCAGGCCATCGTAGCCACCCGCGACGGCCTTCGCGGCCGCTTCCTCGAGTCGCATCCGATAACATGCACGGCAACGTTCGCGGCGTCGTTCGTCGTCAAGCAGCTCTGCCACCGATTCCGGCTGCGGTGTGTCATCACCCACATGTTTGGAACCGAGTGCGGGGCTGAAGTCTTTGATGGCTTCTCCAATTGGAGCAACCTCGCGCTCCCAGTGCGCCGGATCGTAGTCGCCTTCGATCATCTCGAAGCCTTGCATCGCAGCGTACTTTTCGAGCTCCTCGCGCCTATGCTCGTACTCGGAGCGTGGCGCGATGTTGCTGTTGGCGTAGAAGACCGTGATGTCATGCCCTTCTTCTTCAAGAAGACGAGTGGGCATGATCGAGCATGGCCCGCAACAAGCATGTACGAGTAGTTTCATGGGCAGAAGTTTAGCATTGGGGTATTGATTGGGTCTATGCGATTCGAGAGGTGAAACGTACTCGACCCGCTGTTCGTTTGAGCAGATTTAGCGTTATGATATTACTGGAATGGCCCGAATTGCTGAAAGGCGTCACCATGACTCATTCCCTGTTCTCACGCGTTTTGTCCACTGTTGTCGCGTTCGTTCTCGTTGCGGCGTTTGCGATGCCTGCGACAGCGCTCGCCGTGCAAACCGAAGTTGAAGTCGACAACCATGCGCTTGCAGGCGACCAGCCAACAGTGAGTGGGCTCGTCATCGACGACGTTGCTGCTCCGAACCCCGGCGATACGCTTGACAACACGGCGAAGGTGACCTCGGCCGAAGGGGTGGAGTGGGAAATCCCCGTGCTTTGGGTTGCCGACAACTTGGAGCTGGCTACCGAAGCGCAAGAGGGCAGGTCGTATCTGCCGGCGCTCGTGTTCTATCTGCCTCAAGGCTTTGCGATTGATGGAAGCGAGTTCAAGGTAACGCTTTCCGATTCGCTCACTGAGCTCTTCGGTGGCAGCGAGGTCGTTTCCGTCTATGACGCCCAAACCGGCATCACCTACATTTTGCCCGCCTCGCTCAGGAGTTTTTTCGTAAGCGCACAGCAGAACACGAGTGAGAATCAATCAGGGAACCAATCGTCGTCAGAGGCTTCGGAAGCTCCCTCGGGGTCTTACGTCCGCAGCTTGGTGGATATCTACTGCTCCCAGACGGCTCGCGATGCGTTCAGCGACGAAGATCTCGAGTTCATCCTCGATCTCATCTTGAACAAGCTTGAACCGCAAGCCGTCGAGTTGCTGCTCGATAGCTTCCCGGCGTTCAGGGCTGCTGCAGACCAGGGGCAGATTGGTAGGGAAATCGGCCTGTATGTGTACTATAAGGCTGGGGATAAAGACGGAATAGCAGAGCATGAGGCCGCGCCACCTGATGCGCTCGCATATGTGGGGTACAACACCGTCATCGATGGAGACAACATCAAGTACTGCTACATGATGGCTGTCGACCTGTCCAGCCTAGCTCAGTTGGATGACGACGATAATCCCGTGATGAATCCCGCGACAGGCAAGTTCGTGCTTGTTCGTGAAGGCGAGGCCGTGACCACGCTCGAGAACACCATCGTGCACGAACTGCTCCATGCCATCATGGATGACTACAACCGGACGGGAATGCTCGGTGCAACGGATATACGCAATGCTGTCACCGACGAGGAAGGGGATTTCCCAACCAAGGAGCTCGAGGATCTGTACAACACCATCCATTACCCTCGCTGGTTCATCGAGGGAACTGCGTCTTCCGTCGAGAATGTCTACGCTTTCCGCTACAACATGTTCAAGATGTTGCGTGCGAAGGAGGGAAGCGAGACGACGTTCAATGATGTCTACGATGTTGACAGCTTGCTGTATAACTATCTCAATGCAACATCTGACAAGAAAGATCTCTATTTTGACCTCGAATTTTCTGGTGGATATGACGAGAACGGCAACGAGGTTGATTCGGATCAGAGTCGATACGTCTCCGGCTACCTTGCCACCCTGTATCTGAGCGAGCTGGCGGCCAAGAAGGGTGGGGAATCCGCCATCAAGGAGGATGAGACCACGGTCGCGATTTCGTCAGAGCGTCTGCGCGCCGGGCTCAACTCGATTCTCGAGCGCATGCACAACGGCGAAACGCTGGACCAGGTCGTGAATGATTTGTCGCCCGTTGATGCCAACGGGAAGAAGCTTTATTCGGACACCAACGATTTCGAGGCAAAGTTCATCAAGGGTGAGGGCGCGGAAACGGCCACGGGTACCAATTACTCAGGTGACGAGGCGTCGCTCCAATTTACCACCACGTTCTTGAACTACCTGGTGGCGCTTGAGAAAACGATGGGACAGGACGAGAAGCCGAACGGTTCGATTCTCATGGACTTCGCCACGGATCTTGCCAGCCCCCTCGACGGTACTAAGGATTCGTATTCTGATTTCCTCCAGATCGTTGAATCGAACGAAATGGTTGAATCGACGGTGCCGAACGAAGTTGCCCTTGCAGGAGGCGGCAAATCGGAGAGCGGTACCGCTGCTGGTTCCGAGGATGGAGCCAAGATGGCTGCCAAGACGGCGCAGGATGGTAGCGACGATGCGTCGGATGCGGCTTCCGATGCGCAGGCAGGGGAATCCGAAGTTTCGACGGCAGAACCGTACGCGTTGGCTGCATAACGGATGGTTTTATACTGCTTCGCATGAGTATTTTCGATTACACCATTGAGGCCAAGTCCGGCCATGCTCGCGTGGGCACTTACGAAACAGCCCACGGTACGTTCACGACGCCCATGTTCATGCCCGTCGGCACGCATGCGACGGTCAAGGGCATCACGTCGCGCGGTCTTCACGAGCTGAACTCCCAGGTTGTGCTTGCGAACACCTATCACTTGCACATGCGTCCCGGCGTCGATGTCGTCG
>CACZIP010000181.1 GCA_902781245.1 uncultured Coriobacteriaceae bacterium
CCGCCCGTAGTAGAGCAACGTGGAAAGCTTATCGCATCCGAGGTGGACGATAGGATGGGCACTTGTAATCGTGCGGCTCTGCTGCATCGGCGATCTCCTTTACCCAATCTTCGATGGGTAACGCAGCTTCAGCTTCGAGCACTTCAGGAATCTTCGCATGGGTCTCGGGACTGCGCGGCATAAACAACGTGCAGCAATCAGGGGCGTCCTGTGATGAGATTTCGAACGTCCCAAGCTTCTGAGCAGAATCGATAATCTCGAGCTTGTCAGCGCCAATGAGAGGCCTGAGCACGAGCGTGTTGACCGCTTGATCAGTAGCGCGGATGTTGTCGAGCGTCTGAGATGCCACCTGGCCGAGGCTCTCACCCGTCACGAGCGCACCAGCATGCTCGCGTCGTGCCAGCTCTTCTGCCACTTTGAACATGAGACGACGGTAGAGAATGATCCTCAACGAAGGCGGCGCAGTGAGGGCAATCTCCTTCTGGTAGTCTCCAAATGGAACAACGTAAACTCGGGCAATGCAGCCGGTTTTCTCGAGTATGTGCGCGATGTCGTCGACAAGGTATTCGCTCGTGTCAGCAGTTTGAGGGCGGCCGGAAAAATGCACGCCAATGCAGATAGCACCACGACGTGCCATCCTCCACAGCGCAACGGGCGAATCGATTCCGCTCGAAAGCAGCGACACCACCTTCCCCGAACTGCCCACAGGCAACCCGCCCACGCCCCTTACAGACCGAGCGTAGATGTACGAAGCGTTTTGCACAACCTCGACGACCACCGTGATGTCGGGGTCTTTCATCTTCACGCCCTTTTCGGGAAACGCACGGCAGAGGTCGGCACCGATTATCTGATTCATCTGCATGGAATCGGTCTCGAAATCGGTGTGATTGCGGCGCGCATGCACCTTGAACGTCTCGAATTCCTCGCATTCGGAAAGGGCTTCTATGGCAACCTGGCCCATCTCGACAAGATTTCGTTCGCACTTGAAGCCGCAGGAGACGCGTGCAACACCCGGCACGCCTTTAATAGTGTCGGCGACTTCGATAGCTGTCTTGCGATCGCACCCTTCACGCAAGAACACGCACAACCTGCCAGCTATGCGGTGAATGGTGACGACTGGAAAATCAACGAGAAGCGCCTCAACATTCTTGAGCAGGCGCTTCTCGAAAGTGGAACGATTATGGCCTTTCAGACCAATCTCGTGATAATGGACCAGGCAGATACGCTGATGCTGGAGCTCCATGGGTTCGTCGTTAATGGTTCTTGACGTCGATGGACTCAGGATCGTACGAGACGTCTTCACGTGCAATCTCGGCAAAAGCAATCGACAGCGGCTTCTTGTCGGAAGCACGCGCTATCTCAACTGCAGTCTGCAGCTGAATGGCGCGATCGCGCTGACCACGCAGCATGTCGTTGATGTCATGCGCGCGCTTGCTCGCCAGCGAGCACAACAGGAAACGATCGTTATCGGTCTCGTCGAGCAATACGTCAATTTTCGGTTCGATGATGCTCATCTGATTAACCTCGCATCTTCTCAGCTTGTTCGTTTACATATGCGACCAGTTGGGCCGTCGCTTCGTCCAAGTCGTCATTTACAAGCTGTATATCATACTCCATTTTGCGGGAAAGTTCCACTTGAGCTGCTTCCATACGACGCTTGATCGTGGCCTCGTCTTCAGTGCCGCGCCCACGCAGCCTTTGCTCGAGCACTTCGATGGATGGGGGCTCGATGAACACAAGGTGTGCTTCAGGCACCTTGTCACGGATCTGGAAGGCCCCTTGCACATCAATCTCGAGAATAACTTGCTTACCGAGTTTCATATGCTCAAGAACGGAAGCCAAAGGTGTGCCATAGCAGTTTCCCGAATACTCTGCCCATTCGAGCAGCTCTCCGGCTTTTGCCATGCCCATGAACTTCTCGCGGTCGACGAAGTAGTAGTTCACCCCGTCGACTTCCCCTTCACGCGGAGCGCGCGTCGTCGCCGATACCGACAGCCACGCATCGTCTACTTCGCGCAAAAGCCGGGCCACCAGCGTGCCTTTGCCAGCACCTGATGGCCCTGATATGACAAATAAATTGCCGTGCCTCATAGAGCGTTTTTAGCCAAGACGCTCCAGCAGAGCGGCCTGCTGGCGCTCGCCCAGACCACGAAGACGGCGGCTCTCGGCGATCTGCAGCTCGTTCATGATCTTCTCGGACTTGGCCTTGCCATAGCCGGGGAGAGTCTCGATGAGGGTGGAAACCTTCATGCGACCGACGATCGGGTCGTCCTTCATGTCGATGACTTCCTTCAGCGTGAGCTTGCCAGTCTTGAGCTGATCGCGAACCTCGGCGCGCTTGATGCGGGCTTCCTTAGCCTTCTCGAGGGCAGCCTTGCGCTCTGCATCGCTGAGCTGGGGAATGTTAGTAGCCATTAGTCGCTCTCCTTTTTATTTTTTCCTATATTCAAAAACTGGGAAATCGTACCCTACAACAATGCGTTTTCCCAAAAATGCACAAACCACCGCAAACATCATCCTCACCCTTGATATGTATTGGCTGTGTTTACGATGCGTTGTACCTGGCGCGGAGCTATTCTAACCTTGTTCTGTGAGCTAATACAAGGAATTTTTCCTTATTACGACTGTGTTTTTGACCAAATGCACATCACCTGCACAAACAGTGCGTTTATGCAGGTGACAGTTGACTTCAAACTTTGGTGGCAAAACGAGCGTTATTACGAGACCTCTGCGACAATCGCATCGAATGCAGCAGCAGGATCCTCTGCCCTTGTGATCGGCCGCCCAATCACAATGTGCGAAGCACCATTCTCGAATGCCTGGGCGGGCGTGGCAGTTCGGCTCTGATCTCCCTTGTCGACTCCAACGGGGCGTACACCCGGGGTGACGATATATGCGCGAGGCCCGAGGATTTCACGCAGCTGTGCAGCCTCTTGCGGAGATGCTACGACACCGCTGATCCCTGCCTCTTTCGCAACTTCGGCCAGCAACGCAACCTGGTCTGCTGGCACTCGGTCGATGCCTATCTCGTGGAGCGAACTCTCGTCCATGCTCGTGAGCACTGTGATGCCGAGCGTTGCTGCGGCGTTCTCGCCACGTTCCTTCGCAGCTTTCTGAACACCGCGTTGACCTGCTTTCAGCATTTCAACACCGCCGAGCGTGTGCATCGTCAGCATGTCGGCACCCGTCATGGCCGCCGATTCAGCAGCTCCCTCGATTTGGAAGGGGATGTCATGCAATTTCAAATCGAGGAACACCTTGTAGCCCCGCTGCTTGAACGCAGCGATGATGGATGGCCCGCACGCATAGTAAAGCGTCATGCCGATCTTCACCCACTTGGCGCGGCCGCGGAGTTTTTCGGCAAGCTGGATCGCCTCGTCGCGACCACAGTCAAGAGCGACGATGATGCGCTCGGATGCGGGGGTGTTCGAAAAAGCGTTCTCTAGCATTGCAATGCTCCTATCAATTCGTTGACGTTTCCTACACCTTGCTGTTCGCAATAAGCCGCAATGCCGTCGATCACTTCGATCGTGGCACCCGGATTGTTGAAATTCGCAGTTCCAACAGCAACCGCAGTTGCGCCTGCAAGCATGAACTCCACCGCATCGATGCCGGTCGCAATCCCGCCCATACCGAGCAGCGGCACGTCTATCGCCTTATGGGTTTCCCAAACCATGCGCAGGGCAATCGGTTTGATCGCTGGGCCCGAAAGGCCGCCGACGACCCGAGCAAGCTGCGGTTTGCGGCGGTTGGCGTCGATTGCCATACCCATGACGGTGTTGATGAGGGAGAGCGCATCAGCGCCTGCAGAAACGGCTGCGCGCGCAATTTCGGTTATGTCCGTGACATTTGGTGTCAGCTTGACAATCATCGGTTTGCTCGTAGTTGCGCGACACATGCCGATGACTTTTTCGACGCTCGCAGGGTCGGTGCCTATCGTCATGCCTCCCGCATCGACGTTTGGACATGAAATGTTTATCTCGTATGCATCCACCTGGTCGCCTTGCTCGAGCGCCTCAAGCACGTCGACATACTCCCCGAAGCTATGCCCGGAGACGTTGACGATGATTGTCGCACCAGCATCGCGCAACCATGGCAACTCGTGTTCCTTCAGATGCTCGACACCTGGGTTTTGCAAACCTATCGAATTGAGCATACCGCTTGGCGTTTCGGCGATGCGGGGGCTCGCATTGCCCTCCCAGCCATTGAGCGAAACGCCCTTGGTCGTCACAGCTCCAAGCGATGCAACATCGACGAAATCCGAATATTCGCGCCCGGCAGCGAACGTACCGGAGGCGACAGTTACAGGGTTTTTCATGATCAGGCCGCCGAGATTGACAGCCATATCAACCTGTGTGCTCTTCGGGCTGGCGGGTTCAACAATCCTTATTTCGGCCATCTACCACACCACCTTCCGTGCATCGAAAATAGGACCATCGACGCATGAGCGGCGCTTCCCGTCCACCGTGTCAACCACGCACGACAAGCAAGCGCCTACGCCACATGCCATGCGTTTCTCCATCGAGACCTCGCAGCGGACTCCAGCATCGAGTGCCATTTTGGACACGATCCTCATAAGCGGCTCCGGCCCGCACACGGCAACGTAGTCGTATGGGTGCCCGTCATCCGAGCACCCATCGCGCAGTCGTTCTTCGACAAGCGACGTGCAGAAGCCCGCACGACCATAGGTTCCATCATCAGTTGCACACCATGGTTCTTGGCCGAGGAGCTGACTGTAACGATCACGACATACAAGCGCTTTCTCGGTTTGCGCTCC
>CACZIP010000182.1 GCA_902781245.1 uncultured Coriobacteriaceae bacterium
TGCGCAGGCGCGGGGTGTCGGGCGTGAGGTGCGTCGTATCCGACGCCCACGACGGGCTCGTGCAGGCGATAGCCGAGGTCTTCCAGGGCGCGGCGTGGCAGCGCTGCATCGTGCACCTGGAGCGCGACGTGGCGGGCTGGTTCTCCAGGAGGGAGGACAAGCTCACCGCGCTGGCCGCCATGAAGGCCGTGTTCGCCGAGCGCGACTCCCAGCTCGTCCGGGCCGCCTACCGCCAGGCGACCGGGATCATCGCGGGGCTCAAGCCGCATGCGGGCGAGCTGCTGGAAGACGCCGAGGCCGACGCCCTAGCCTACCTCGACTTCCCCTACGAGCATCACGTCCGCCTGCGCACCAACAACGTCCAGGAGCGCGCCAACGAGGAGATTAAGCGCAGGACCAAGGTCGTCGGCGTCTTCCCGTCCGTCGAGTCCATGATGCGGCTCGTGGGCTCGGTCCTCGTGGACGTCAACGAGGAGTGGCTGGAGATGAGCTTCATCGACGCCGCCTCCCTCAAGGGCGTCCGCAGGTCGGAATGCGACCCCGGCCCGATACCCGACGACGTGGTCGAGAAGGCGAGGATCTACGTCATGGCCGCCATCGAGGAGAAGCTTGGGAGGGCTGCGTGATGCTGGTGTAGAATGACGGTTCCAGGCGATGCTCCGTTTGCTCGGGCGGGCTGAAGCCCGCGCCTCCCAAACGAAGTCGTGACACCAACAATCGGCACACTACCGAAACGAACTTCGCGGCCATCGCAAAGATGATGTCTGTGATTTCCTCCGGCGACTTGTCGACGTCGTTGAGGATCCAGTACCGAATCACGTTGAAGATTTCGCTGGTCAAGAACGATGCTAAGTCGCTCGAGGGCATCGAGGGCTACTCGTCGATTGCTGACGACAAGACAAACCAGTACCGCAACTTCGAGACGTTCTCGACCGTGTCGAATGCGGTCGTGCTCATCTACATGATCCTGGCGATTCTGATGGCCATTGTCGTGCTGCTGAACCTGAACGCCATGTTCATCGAGGAGAAGAAGCGCGAGCTCATCGTGCTCATGATCAACGGCTTCTCGGTGAAGGACGCGCAGCACTACGTCTCCAACGACTCGATCGTGCTCACGGCCGTCGGCATTATCCTCGGCATCATCCTCGGTTGCATCATGGGCTCGATCACCGTTGGTTCCATCGAGCCGTCGACGGCAACGTTCGTCAAGAGCATCGATGCCAAAGCGGTGACTGCCGGCATCATAGGCAGTTCCGTGCTCGCGTTCGTCATGGGCAAGATCTCCCTGCGCCGCATCCCGAACATGAGCTTGACCGACATCAACAAGGCCTAAGCCCTAAGGTTTCTTGCAAATCAAGCCGCCGCGTCTCTCCAAGCGCGGCGGCTTGCTGTGTCAGGGAAACAAGAGTGAGTCGGCGCCCTGGCCCCACCAGACACTTACCTGGTAAGTGTCTGGTTTCAAAAATGAGTCACTTTGACTGTCAAAGTGACTCATTCTCTCTTGCAGCAAAGACTGGGTCTACGGTGCACAAGATAATCGCCCTCTACTACAGAGTGCTAACTTGCCCCATCATCTTCGTACGTATTCGTGCGTCACGCCTGGTTCGCCCGAACTGGGAGTAGTGTCGGCATCGCTATGAGCCAACGCACACGGGGCGAGGCACAGCATGAGAACAAGCCCGATGAGCAACGCCATGAGCGATGTTCCCATACCATCGAGAACGGTGCCTTTCTTATGGGTGATTTCTAGTGTGTTCATGGCTCCTCCGTTCTGCCGTAGCCGGTTACTTCTAATCGGGTTTGGCAGAACCTTAGCGAACCAGCCTTTAAACCACCTGAAAGCTCCGCTGCTTTCAGATTAGCGAGCCGCCCTCCTCTTGCGGAAGCCGATCGATGCCAACACGAAGAACGCAATGGCAAAGCCCCACACGACGGCCAAATCGAGCCCTATCTGCGTAAAGCCAGCACCGCGCAACATAATTGCGCGTAGGGCGTCCACGCCATACGTAAGTGGCAAGCAGGCGCTGATAGCCTGAAGCCATCCAGGTGCGGCAGAAAGATCGAAAAGCCCCGAAAGCAGAATCTGCGGAACGACGAACAGCAGCATCAGCTGGATCACCTGGAACGCGCTCGATGCCAAGCCGCTCACCAACAAGCCCAACGTCACGCTGACGATGGCGAGCGAAACCGCGGTAAGCACGACCAGGGCGACGTTCCCCTCACAGGGGAACCCGATAAGCGTGAGGGCGATCAGCACGATAATCGCCGACTGCACGAGCGCCAGAACTCCGAACCCCAGCGTGTAGCCGCCAAGGACCTCCGCAGGCTTCACGGGAGTTGCAAGGAAACGCTTCATGGTTCCCGCACTACGCTCGTTGACCAGCGACATGCCGCTCGTTATGAACACGAACACGAATAGGAAAATGCCGATGAACACTGGTCCGTAGAAGTCGAACATCTTCCATTCGTCGTTCCCGTGAAGGTACGACACCTCCACGCTCGACACGGGCAGATAATCAGACAGGTCGAACCCGAAATCGTCCAAATTGGGGAACTCGATATCGTCGAACTCAGCAGCGACGTCCAGGTCTTCCTCGCTCACACCCAGTTGCTGTTTGAGCGCATCGGGCACGTCGTCGAACGCCGAGCGGAGTTCATCCGTCCTGTCCAGAACTTCTTGGCGCTTTTGCTCGGCTTGCAGCTTGAGGTCCTCAATCTCGGCGCGCTTCGATTCGACATCGGCCTTCATTCTGTCTGCGGCGTCGGCGCGCATGTCTGCCAGCGCCTCGGTTGCCACGCGCAGTGAGGCAGACGTCTTCGTGGAATCGGAGCCTTCGGCCCACACCACCAGCTCGTCGCCTTCCTCGCCCGCACAGTAGAGCACGGCATCGACCTCGTTGGCGCGCAACAGGCGCTCCGCCTCGTCCATGCCAGCAATCGTGACAGTCGCGTCCTTCTCGACCAAGCACGCCTCGAACTCTGACGGAAGGTCGACCGCAGCAAGTTTAGGCTCGTACTCACCCTGACCGAGCAAGACGGTGAGCAACCAGAGCACCACTATCGGGGCCACGAACAGCAAGCCGAGCGTGCGCTTGTCATGTGCGAACTGTACGAGGATGCGGCGGGCAATGGCCAACACATTACGCATCGGTGGCCTCCTTTCCCGCAGCGGGCCCCTCTCCTGCTCCGGACTCCTTTCCCGCATCGGGCTCTTCGCCCGCACCAGGCCCCTCTCCTGCTCCAGGCGCCTCACCCATGTCGAGCGCGAGGAATGCCGACTCCAAATCGGAGGTCCCAGTTTGCGCCAAGATCTCCTCAGGGCTCCCCTGGGCGATGATTCGACCGTTTTGCAGCATAACGATGCGATGGCAACGAGCTGCCTCGTCCATGATGTGCGTGGTCACCAGGATCGTCGTCCCCTCGGCAGCCAGCCGGTCGAACTCGTCCCAGATGACGCGCCGATGCGCGGGATCGAGACCGACGGTCGGCTCGTCGAGCACGAGCAGCTCCGGCTCGTGCAGCATTGCAACAGCAAGCGACAACCGGCGCTTCATGCCGCCGGAATAGTGGGACACGAGCTTCTTGCGATCATCCTCGAGCTTTGCGAACTGGAGCAGCTCGGTCATGCGGTCCGATAGGTGCGCTCCGCTCAGGCCGACCATGGCACCGAAGAATCGCAGGTTTTCCTCAGCAGTGATATCGTCGTAAAGCGCCTCGTCTTGGGGCATGTAGCCCACCTTCTTGCGGGTATGCGGATAAGGGGCCTGTTCGCCGAGCACCGTCACCGATCCCGCCACGGGAATGGTGTTGCCGATGATGAGGTCGACCATGGTGGTCTTCCCGCAACCGCTCGGCCCGAGCAGGCAAACGATCTGCCCGCGCGGAACCTCGAAATCGATGCCGTCGAGCACTGTCTTGCGCATGTCGGCAAAGGGCGTCTTCCCGCCGAACGCTTGGCAAACGCCTGCGAACACGATGGCCGAACCGTCGTGACATCCTGTCTCGAGCATAGGCTCCCCCGTTCTCTGCTTCTGATTCGAATTGTAAATACGCAAGCGTTATACTTAAAGAGAACAAATAGAATTCTCGTCTAGTTTTATGGGGTGAACATGGCACGACCGAGAAAAGACCAGGCAGGCCCCGATGCGAGGACACGCATCATCGACGCGTTCTGGAGCATGCTTGCAGAAGGACCCTACGACAGCATCACGGTCAAGGGGCTCGCATCGAAGGCGCAGGTCAACCACAACACTATCTACCGTTATTTCAACTCAGTCGAACACGTGGCCAAAAGCGCCGTTTCGGAAGTCTATTCGATTGAAGCAGCCATGCAGATACTCGCGTTGTTCGCCCATCCCGAGCTGATAAACGTTGAACGCATCGCCGAACAAGGCCTCGACGAGCGCTTCAGGAAGGTAATCCTCGCAATGCGCAGCGGCTCGCCCATGCTGATAGCCACGATTCAAGAGTCCATCAAGGATTGTTGGATGCAAATCACCGGAACCACGTGGGACGAGCTTCCCGATGAGACGAAGCTCGAGCTTTCCTTCATCCTGGGCGGCATTACATCGACGCTGAGGACGTTCAACAGCATCGAGGACATCATCACCTCGAAAGCGCTCGCAACAAGCCGCATCGGAGTTGCGGCACGCCAAACCCTAGCTGCGTTGAGAGAGTGAATTGTTGCCTGTGTCAGAGGATGGTTCTCTTAGCACAAGAGGATGAACGGGGGACGGGTTAGGTGTTCACGCAAAAAC
>CACZIP010000183.1 GCA_902781245.1 uncultured Coriobacteriaceae bacterium
CTCGGTCTGGAACATGCAGTAGAAGCAGATCAGGAACAGCACGGCTGCCGTCATGGGCACGATGCGCTTGAGATGGTGCGGGAGCACGGCGCACAGGTGGCCGCCGAGCGGGTTGAACACGAGGCCGAGCGATGTGACCAGCGCGAGGCCGAGGCCTGCGGATTGCTCGTCCCAACCGAATCCCGGAGGCGTCGCGTCGGGCGAGGTCTGCAGGAAGTTCGGCAGGTAGGTGTTGACGATGCCGGTCTGGCCGATGATGAAGATGAAGAATACGACGGCGAGCAGCCAGATGTTCTTGTTCTTCAGCAGCTTGAAGCAATCGACGAACGATCCCTCGACGCCATAGTCGGCCTCCCTGGTGTCGGGCATCTTGCACAGCAACATGAACAGCACAAGAGCAACAGCCGCAAAGATGACGACGAACGTGAAGACGCCGCGCCAACCTGCGGCAGCGGCGATGCCCGGGCAGACGATCGAGTCGAGCGTGATCGACAGCGGCACCCAGGTTGCCCACAGGCCGAGCATGACGCCGCGGGTCTTTTCAGGGAACCACAGCGTGATGATGGTGGGTGCAGCAACGCCGGTCAAACCGATGCCGAGACCTTCGATGAAACGACCGATGTAAAGTGCCGTCACGTTCTCGCCAGCAAGCAGCGGAATGATGCCGCCGATGATAACGCCAAGCGTTGCGATGAACACCGTCCACTTCAGACCGATGCGACGGCAGATGAACGCTGCAGGAAACGCGAGCACGATGCCGATAAGTGAAACGCACGTCATGAGCATGCCGAATCCTGCGCCGGTCATCATGAAGCTTTCAGCAGGGCTTACCGGCGTAGCGATGAAGTATGTCGGGATGGACACGAGCTTGAACTGCCCGAGCGGGGCGGCGAAGCTCACGAGATAAGTCACGATCCAGATGACCCATGCATAGCGCGGAGTCTTCTGATCGGACTTGGTGATGTACGACGAGGCTGTCGGGGTCTGCGGACCCGACACTGTCATAGGTTCTTGGGTTTTCCCCTCCATTGGTGTTACCTCTATCTTTTACGAAAAGTTACAGATATGGGTTTTGGGCTGATGGCATTCCTGCGCTCCCACTCCTCCTTCCCGCCCCCTCGACGGAATCTCTCAGTGAAAACGCTACCTTCAAGCCGCTCAATCCCATCATCAGGAAAACCTGATTTACCCCTGCAATCTGCGCTTTTCGAATCTCATGCTAAAAGTATCAGGCGATTCACCTGGGCTTTTGTCTGCACAAAAAACCACGCCAAAGAGGACGACCCCCTTTGGCGCGGCTCTCGACAATATGAGGCAGCGTTTACTTGTGCTGCTCCTCGCGAACCTTCTGATACTCGGAGTTCTTGCCCGGGCGAATGAAGAGTGCGCAAATCAGCATGACGACAGACATCGGAACGATGGTCATCAAGCATGCATCCCAGTACGGGGTGCCAGCGTCGATGAGGCTGCCGTAAATGGGGCTGAAGCAGTTGCCGACGCACTGTGCGAACTGCAGCACGGCCATACCCATAGTTGCAGCCATGGCGCTCTGGTGCATGATGGCAGGCGCCAGCGGACGCAGGCCGCCTCCGCCGAGGCCGGCGCAGATGCCCATGAGGACGATGCCGACCCAGCACAGGGGCACAGACTCGGTCTGGAACATCAGGTAGAAGCAGAACAGGTAGATGACCGCAACCGAGACGGGCACGATGCGCTTCAGGTGGTGCGGCAGTGCAGCGCAGATGGCGCCACCTGCAGGGTTGGATACGATGCCAATGGTGGTGACGACGGCCAGGCCGATACCTGCGGTTGCTGCATCCCAGCCGAATCCCGGAGGTGTAGCGGTCGGAGCAGTCTGCAGGAAGTTCGGCAGATAGGTGTTCACGATGCCCGTCTGGCCAGCAATGAACACGAAGAACACGATGCCGAGCAGCCAGATGTTCTTGTTCTTGAGCAACGCGATGCACTCAGACACGCCACCCTCGACGCCGTAGTCAGCCTCACGCGTGTCAGGCATCTTGCAGAAGGCCATGAACAGCACAAGCGCGACAACTGCGAAGATGACCACGAACGTGAAGACGCCCTGCCAGCCGTAAATCGGCGCAATCGCCGGACATACCAGCGAGTCGAGCGTGATCGAAAGCGGCACCCAGCAGCACCACAGACCGAGCATGACGCCGCGGGTCTTCTCGGGAAACCACAGCGTGATGATGGTGGGCGCAGCAACGCCGGTCAGAGCGATGCCGAGACCCTCGATGAATCGGCCTACATAGAGTGCCGGAATGTTTGTGCCGGCGACGAGCGGAATGATGCCGCCGATGATGACGCCGAGCGTCGCAACGAGAATCGTGTTCTTCAAGCCGAGCTTGCGGCAGATGAACGCCGCCGGGAAGGCTAACACGATGCCGATGAGCGACACGACCGTCATGAGCATGCCGAAGCCTGCAGCGTCCATCATGAAGCCGCCTTCGGGGCTCACGCCAGGAACGTAGATGAACCACAGCGGAATGGACACGAGTTTGAACTGGCCAAGCGGTGCGGCGAAGCTCACGAGGAACGTGACGATCCAGACAATCCACGCATAACGCGGCGTCTTGCCGTCAGACTTGGTGATATACGACGATGCGGTCGGCGTAAGCGGACCATTCACCGTCATGGGTTCTTGGGTTTTCCCCTCCATAGTAAGTACCTCTATCCTTTACACGGAGTTACAGATATTGGTTGCAGCGCTGATGAGCAACGTTATTTCGAAGCCGGAATCTGGCGGATGCTCCACTTCATGGGATCGCACGGAGGCGTGCCCTGGCCGCAACCGCAACGCGCACGAGGACCGACGACCTTGTCCCAGTAGTTCTTGTCGGTTTGATAGACCCATTGGATCTCGTCGAGCGTGCCGGCAATCGTATGCCACCACTCCATGCTGGGGCCATACCCCGAGAAGCGGCCATCAGTAGCAGACTGCCCACAAACCGTGCAGTAGATCTCGACGGCGCCTTCGCCTTCGGGCTTGGGGCCAATCGAGTTGCGAGGCGCAACTGCCTCGTCAACGGGAATGGATTCCCCGACTTCGATGGGCTTGAAATCGTCTTTGTTAATCATTTCTTTTCCTCAAATCACGCATTTCGGTTGCGGGAAACGCACTTTGGTTATCAGCCGGACTTCCGGGCGGTTTGGGTAATGGCGCTCCGCATTCGGAACACCGCGAAGCAGCAGGTTCGTTCACATGACCGCAGATCGCACACACACCGCTCTCGATAAGCGGCCGTTGATCGACCTTGCCGCACATGCCGCACTGCACGCAAACCCGCGTATAACCTCCGCACATCAGCAGCTCCCAAGTACTTCAACGAAAACGGGTGGGCCGAGCTTTGCCCAGCCCACTCGCATTCAGGTTTCGGCGCTAAGCCACCGTGCCGGCCTTCGGGACGTAGAGCACGTTCTTGGTCGTAGCGTTCGCCATCTTGGCAGCGAGCTCCTCGACGGGGCCGTACTCCATGCACAGCGACTGGCAATGCTTCACGCACGTGGGCTTCTTGCCCTTTGCGATGCGCCCAGCGCACAGGTCGCACATGTCGGTCGGAATCGGCACGTAGTCGAGCTGCCAATTCTTCTTGTCGATCTGCCACGGACCGACTTCGACCATCTTGATGCCATACTGGCCCACCGGAATGTCATGCTCGACGGAGCAAGCCATCTCGCAGGACATGCAACCGGTGCAGTATTCGTAGTTGATCAGAAGACCATATGCTTTCTCAGCCATGTCTTACGCCTCCATCTCTGCTTCGAGGGTGAAGTTGCGGAACGAGCCCTCGGCGAAGCGATCCTTCGGGTTCGCCGGCTCAGGCAGCGCAATCTCTTCCAGTTCGCACTTGTACACCTTGCACAGGTAGCACTTGGACTGGTTGCCGAAGCCCGTGTCGCCGCACTCGGAAGGCAAGACGACGTTGATGTTGCGGGCATAGGTTGCGAAGCAGCCTTCGCCTTGATCCTCGGGGTCTGCCTCGGGGAACCACCAACCGTGGTCTGCCTGGACGACGCGCGGGTCGACGATCGGGGTGATGTGAGCACGCTCGCGGCAACGGCCGATCGGGCTCTCGATCCAGCACCAGTCGCCTTCCTCGATGCCGCGCTCGGCAGCTGCATCGGGATGAATCTCGAAGCGCGGGTCGGGATAGTTCGAACGCAGGCGCTTCATCTGGCGATGCTCGGAGTGGAACGACTCGTAGTGGCGGGCACCCGTGGTCAGAACCAGGTTGTATTCCTTGTACAGCTCAGGCTGGCTGTAGGGGCTCATCGGCGGCTCAGCGTAGTACGGCAGCGGCTTCTGGCCCCAGCGCTGGAGCAGCAGCGAGTACAGCTCGATGCGGCCGGTAATGGTGTTGAAGCCCAGGCCACCGTCGGGGCGCTGCTCGCCGTTGGCATACTTGAAGTAGTGGAACTCGGGGTAGATCCAGTTGAGCTTGCGGCTGTCGTCGTAGGTGATGCCGGCTTCCTGGATGAGGTAGCTGAAGTACTCTTCGAGCGTCTCGCCCGGCCAGAGGTCCTTGTTCCAGCGACGGCCGAGCTCCCAGTTGATCTGGAAGTCGTCCTTGGACTCGCCCATCGGCTCGCAAGCCTTGTTGGTGTTCTGGATGTAGTACCAAACCGAACGCAGGCCCTCGCGCTCCGGGTAGAAGCACAGCGGCAGGACGACGTCGCAGTTGGCCATCAGGGTCGGGGTCATGAAGCAGTCGACGCCG
>CACZIP010000184.1 GCA_902781245.1 uncultured Coriobacteriaceae bacterium
AAAGTTGCTCCCTTGGGCGACCCCATCGACGTCACGGTGCGCGGATACCACCTCTCTCTGAGGCGTTCCGATGCGGCAAACATCGAAGTAGTGCCAGCGTAAACTCCCCTTACCCCGAGTTCTCTCGGGGTTTTCAATACCCAAAAAATCGTTAACCATTTACAACAAATTACAAGAAAGCGGGGCAAGACATGTCAATGACGATTGCGTTGGTCGGCAATCCCAATTCGGGCAAAACGACCTTGTTCAATCAGCTCACCGGCAATCATCAATACGTAGGCAATTGGCCGGGAGTCACCGTCGAACGTAAGACGGGAACGTTGAAAAACCATTCAGAGATCGAAATCGTCGACCTGCCTGGCATCTATTCGCTGTCTCCCTATTCGAATGAGGAAGTCATTGCGCGCGATTACCTGATTCAAGGCGCAGCTGACGTCATCGTCGACATCGTCGATGCATCGAATCTCGAGCGCAACTTGTATCTGACGACCCAGCTCATGGAGTTCGGTGTGCCTGTTGTAGTGGCGCTCAATCAAATGGACATCGTCCAAAAGCGTGGATACGAGATTGACTCTGCAACTCTTTCCGAGAACCTTGCGTTGCCCGTTGTCGAAATCTCCGCATTGCGCGGCGACGGGATCGACGAGGTGGTTGCGGCTGCCAAGAAAGCTGCTGCGGATGGGAAAGCCCCTACGCCCGCCTCGTTCTCTCCCGACCTCGATGCGCTCATCGAGCATCTCGAGGCCGATCTTCCAGAAGGCATTGACCCCAAGCTGAAGCGCTACTACGCCATCAAATACCTCGAGCGCGACGAGAAAGTGCTCGCCGAGCTGGGCGAGATTGCCGACCTCGACGGTCATGTGCGTGCCGTCGAGGCCCGTTTTGGCGACCGCGCTGATGCCGTGATCAGCAACGAACGCTACAACTACATCACAGGTTTTATCAATCAGGTTCAAAAGAAGGACGAGCCCGAAATGAGCACGACGGCGAAAGTCGATCGCATCTTGCTCAACCGTGTGCTTGCCCTTCCCATCTTCGTTGTCATCATCGCTGCCATCTACTACATCTCCGTGAGCACGGTCGGTGGTTACGCGACGGACTGGGCGAACGATGGCGTGTTCGGCGATGGCTGGTACCTCGACCCCATCGCAATTGTCAACCCCGATGCGGGCGCCCAGGCTGCATACGACGCCGATGCGGAGCCGTACGACGAGGCGCAAGAGGCAATTGCCAACTACCTCGACGCTGCTGCTGAGAAGGGTATCGATACCGATGCGGTGGCAGCGAACTTCCTTGCCGAGCCAGGCGATGAAGTGCTTGAAGCGATGGGCGAAGGTTTCGAGCCCGACCCCGAATCTGCCGAGGCCCAAGCAGCTCTGAAAGCTTTCGAAACGAAGGCAGCTGGCGAGGGCGTCATAGCCGAGTACACGACAATCGATGAAGAGGAATTGACCGAGACCGAGTACTTCGTCTACGCCGGCGAGCAGAACGAGGCGAAGGCCCAAGCAATGGCTGATGCCCGCAATGAAGAAATCGAGGCAGAAGGCCGTTCGGAGGCCGCCGAAGCCGTTATCTACAACTTCGATGGTGAAGTCGAGTCGGAAGAAGAGCCCGGCGAGATGGTCCCGCAGGGTATCCAAGTTGCAGCTCCGGGCGAGCCGAGCGAGTACGGCCTTTGGATTCCTGGCATTCCCGTTCTGATTGGTGGATTGCTCGAAGCGGTCGGTTGCGTTGACTGGCTCTACGACCTGATCATGGACGGCATCGTGGCTGGCGTGGGCGCCGTGCTCGGATTCGTCCCGCAGATCATGATCCTGTTCTTCCTGCTCGCTATCTTGGAGAGCTGCGGCTACATGGCGCGCGTCACGTTCATTCTCGACCGCCTGTTCCGCCGCTTCGGTCTGTCCGGCAAGACGTTCATCCCCATGATCGTCGGCACCGGCTGCGGTGTGCCCGGCATCATGGCCTCGCGTACTATCGAATCCGAATCGTCGCGTCACCTGACCGTCATGACGACAACGTTCATGCCCTGCTCGGCGAAGCTTCCGATCATCGCGCTCATCGCAACCGCGGTTTTCGGCGGCGTATGGTGGGTTGCCCCGCTTGCGTACTTCATGGGAATTGCCTCCATCGTCATGAGCGGCATCATTCTGAAGAAGATGAAGTCGTTCAGGGGCGAGGCCACTCCCTACATCATGGAACTGCCCGAGTACCGTCTGCCACGCTTCGTTGACTTGCTGCGCAGCATGTGGGAGCGCGCATGGGCGTTCATCAAGAAGGCGGGTACCATCATCTTGCTTGCCACCATCGTCGTATGGTTCCTTTCCGGCTACGGCATATACAAAGGCCAATTCATGTGGGTCGGCGAAGAGCTCATGGACTACTCGTTCTTGGCCTACTTCGGCAACGCCTTCGCTTGGCTGTTCGCGCCGCTCGGGTTCAACACGTGGCAAGCGGCTTCCACGGTTGTCACCGGCCTCATTGCCAAAGAGAACGTCATCGGCACGATGGCTATCGTGTACGGTGGCGGTGAGCTTGCATGGTCTGCTGAGTTCATGCAGTCGCTGGCTGTAGTCACCGGATCTGCTGCGCTCATTCCCGTTGCGGCGTTCGCGTTCATGACGTTCCAGCTGCTGTGCGCACCGTGCTTCGCGGCTATGGGTGCCATCAAGCGCGAAATGGGCGGTTTCAACAAGTGGTTCTGGGCTGCCATCGGCTGGGAGTGCGGTTGGGCATATGCCATAGCGCTCATCGTCTACCAGATTGGCAAGCTTGCAGTGCTCGGGTCGTTCGGCATCGGCACGGTTGTGGCCTTCGCGCTCATCGCGCTCATCCTGTTTGGGCTGTTCCGCCCCATGCCGAAAGACCATGAGATGGTTGCGAAACCGACGATGGCAGAAGCTGGTGAAGCTGCGTGAACCTCGCGAGCTGGATAATCCTGGGAATCGTAATTCTGTTCGTGGGCCTAGCTATACGCGCGACCTTCTTCAAGAAAAAGCGTAAAGGTGGATGCTGCGATACGTGGGACGAACCGATCGAATGCTCGTCCCTCGGGTGCAGCTCGTGCTCATGCACGAATTGCTCGATTGCGAAGAAACACTCAGCAACCGACGATCAAATACCTGGATTGATGGCCGGTCAGCGCAATTGAGCAAAACCTTTTGCTCACGAAATGGGAATTATCTTCCGAAGCATTGCAAAAAGGACGCCCCATTTGTGGGGCGTCCTTGCTTGATTGCGTTAGTTGAAGGAGCCGACGGTTAGGCTTCGTCTTCGTCCATGAAGCCCAACTTGCTGACGTAAGCCACCCACAGGTCGAAGGATTCATCGCTGATGGCATGTTCCATCAAGCAGGCTTCGTTCTCGGCTGTCTCGGGTTCGATGCCAAGGCCTTTCGTGAAGAACGCCACCAGGCAGCGGTGGCGCTTGTAAATCGCCTGGCCATACTTGTATCCCTCTTCCGTCAACGTGATGTCTCCGTAGTAGGGCTGATTAACGAGGTTGTTTTTCTTGAGCACGGCAATCGCCTTGTTGACAGCGGTTCTCGACACGTTCAGCTTGCGTGAGATGTCGACCGATTTGACAGGCTTTTCGACGGTGCCGCCCAGCATGATGATTGCTTCGAGGTAATCCTCGTTGGACATTGAAATCTTTTCCATGTGCGCTCCTTATACGAGACGTGCCTCCTGTTTCGGGGGTTCTCATCGAGCACACTGGCAAAAGGTCGCCGGCGGGGGAGGAGAGAGAGGGGGGATGGGCCTCCCGCGCCGGCCTTGTTTTGTGGTGAACGATCAGACGAGAGGAATCTTCACCACCGTGTCAGTGAGGTGCCGGGAAAACGTTTCCCGATGAAAGTAAGGTTAAGTTAACTTGATTTGAGAGTCAACCATGGTTTCATCAAAGATGGTTGTATTCATAAGTTATCCATATATAACAAATACTGAAAAAAGACAGCTTTATCAGCATGTTCAAGGAGGTTGCTTCAGGGTAGATGCAAAAGTTATGTTAGACTAATAAAAAGTTAGATATGACATACTAAACTCGTAAGCGAGAAAGGTCATGACATGGAAAAGGGTACGAAATACGCGCTTTTCACCGGACTCGGGTTCCTGCTCGGCACGGCGGGCGTGAAAGCTGCGACGAGCAATACGGCGCGCAAAGGTTACGTCTATGCGATGGCGCAAGGTATGCGTGCGAAATCCGAGTACGAGAGCATGGTCGAAGAAGCCAAAGCCGAGTATGACGACATGAAAGCTGAAGCTAGCTACCTTGCTGGTGTCGATGCCGCCGAGGTGGACGAGAAGCCCTCTAAATAGCAGAACTTTTACTTCGGAATCGTTCCATGAGATACGTCATTGCAAGGGAAATGCCCGGGCGAATGCGTGTGCGCCTGGAAGGGCCGGTGCCCGAAAACGACATGGGAGCGTTGTGCTCCGTGCTCGATGCGTGCCCCGATATCGTTTCAGCGCACGTGTATCCTCTCATCGGCTCGATTGCGGTCACATACGAACCGGTGGACGAAACGCGCTCGCGTGTGCTCGATTTCCTGAGCAGCATTGAAAGGAATGACGTCGAGCGCATGCGCCAAACGGGCTCGTATTCGCCATCTGCCCAGACGCGGGGGCTTCTGCTCGATATCGCATGGCTGGTGGGGACATATCTCGTGCGTCGTTTCCTGCTTCCGAATCCT
>CACZIP010000185.1 GCA_902781245.1 uncultured Coriobacteriaceae bacterium
CGCTTCTGATTTAAAGCTCAGCCATATGGAAGAAATCATCCTCTTCGCCCGTGAGTTGGGTGCGAAAAAAATCGGCATCGCGTCGTGCATCAGCCTATCGGCCGAAGCGCGTGCTGCAGCGAAGGTGCTGCGTGCCCACGGCTTCGAAGTCGCCGGTGCCATCTGCAAAATCGGCAGCATCACATATGGGGATCTGGGAATACATGTTGCTCGTCGCAGCGACGAGACCGTTGTTTGCAACCCGATCTACCAGGCCAAGGTCTTGAACGACGCCAAGACGGATTTAAATGTAGTCATGGGCCTGTGCACGGGCCATGACGCGTTGTTCCTGAAGTATTCGGATGCATTATGCACATTGCTCACGGCCAAGGACTTCAAGTTCGATCACTACAGCGTGCGGGCATTGCGTCCTGACGATGAATCGGGGGAGCTCGAACAGTTGCTCCGAGGGGAAGAGCGAAACCAATAGCCGCCCAACAAACGTTGCTGTTTTTTGCAACGGTGTCTGATCGCATTCGTGTTGCATAGTTTCCCCGCGGGAAATCGATTTCCCGCGGGGAACACGTCTTGGGAACACTTCTCGATTTATGTTGAGCGCATGTCTCTGCATAGCATGATAAATCCTCATGTTTAACATGATAAACATACGCTTTTCGGATTATGTGCAATGTGCAATACTGGCATCAATGGAAGAGCAGATGATGAGAGGGGTTGTTATGAGCGGAAAGAATCATGTTCTGACATGTGGTGCATGCACCGTGGTAGTTGACGAAAACGGCAACACCACAACCTCTGTTGATTTGCTAGCCGGTGGAATCAAGCGGATTGCTTCCAGGTTTAATCATCGCGCGGCTTCTCGCCGTAAACCTGCAACCGCACGTTCCTAAAGCACTCAAATAATCACTCGGGCCCCTCCTGCAATTCATGACATGCAGGAGGGGCTTTTCGTTTATGAAACGAAAGCGATCAGCGAAGCGTCTAGTTCGATCCAATTCGATCAAGTTCCCCGGGGGAAATCGGTTGCCCGCGGGGAGGCCCCCCGATCAAGTTCCCCGCGGGAAATCGGTTGCCCGCGGGGAGAGCCTTCAGAAAGCGCCTCGGGCGAGTAATCGCGAAAGACGTACCGGTATCACCGGACCAATTCGATGACGTTATGACTTGCTAAGTGCCACGATGATCATCATGGCGATGATGAGGGCGCCTCCAAGCAAATCCCAGCCTGTGAAGATCGTCCCAAGCCACAAAGCCGAGATGACAGTTCCCGAGATGGGTTCGGCCACGCCAACAAGGCTGGCTTTCACGGTGCCGCACAACGCAACGCCGCGCAGGTAAATGGCATAGGCGAACATTGTGCCAACAAGCACGATGGCGAAGAACACAAGCCAGCCCGAAGCATCGAGCGTAACCGTCGAATCCCAAGGGTGGGCCCAAGGTGCCAGAATTAGGGAACCGAGCGTCATGGCCACGCCGTTCAGCACGAGCGATCCGCACTTCTCCACGACTCTCACCGACAGCAGGATATAGCTCGCATTCGCCACTGCCGACAATAAGCCCCACATGAGTCCAAGCGGATTGATGCCGATAGAACCCAAATTGCCTTGCGTGGCGATGCAGAGCACGCCGCCCACAGCCAGCGCGAGCGCAAATGCCTCGACAGGTTTGGGCAGTCGTCGCCCACGAATGCACTCCACAACAAGCACGATGGGCACGCTCACCTCCAAAAGCAGAAGCGTCGTTCCCGCATTCGTGTACTTGATGCCCGACATGTAGCTGATTTGCATGAGCACGACAGCTAGCAGCGTATAAAGAAACGTGTGGGCCATCAGCGTGCGGTCGTGGAAGAGCACGGCGAACTTGTCTCGGTCGCGCACAAACGCCACAACAAGGAACAGCAGGCCAGCCACAATCAGGCGCGTGCATGCAAGCCAGGGAATGTCCACCTGGTTTTTATCGACCAAATAGCTCACGCAGGTGCCCGAGAACCCCCAACAGGAGGCGCCCAGTATCGCGTATAGCACGCCGCGCAGCTCGTGCGGGCGTTTTGGCTTGGGTGATGTGTTGCTGCTGCGTTCCATCGGCCTATGATATCAAACGCTCTCTGACGCTTTAAGAGGTGCGGCGGGCGTCATCTGACGGCTCCAGGTTCCAAGAAGGGTGCGGAAGGGATGATTTCGCCAGGCGCGACGTGCACGAACAAGTCTTCCGGCCATGGGCCGCATACGAGCCGTTCCACGTATGCCAATGTTGCAGGCTCGACAATCTGTTCGGTCTCGATGACCTCGCACAGATGGCGCGTGCGGTCCATCAACGCTCCCACGTCGTAGAGTCCGGTATCCAAGTACGCCATCGTGTTGTAATTGACGTACATCATATTCATGAGCTCGTCGGCTTCCTCCTCGCCGTAATCTTCGATCATCTCGTTGTATTCAACCTCGATGGTGCGCGACCCGGTAATCCAGCCGTCCGTGAGGTAGAACGCATGGTGTTCCCGCGAATACCGCTCGCGGTAACGTTGCGACCCCAGCACGAGAGAAACGCAATCGTCGAGCCGCGGCACGATGAGTTCGAAATCACCGCTTTTCAACCCTTGAATCGCATTTCCGCAGTTTCCGAACCCCAGCAGCACGCGGTCGGCGTCGCTGATGCCGTCGATGGCTTCCTGCAGCGCTGCGGTCAGCTTCGTCGGCACATTGTGGAGCAAATGCTCGATCCAAACGACTGGACGCTTAACGCCGTGGGCTTCCATGACATGCTCGATTTCAGCACGAAGCGTGTCGCACGCGATCATGACCTCACGTTCGGTTTGCAACTTTGCAGAGTCTCTCTCAGTCGTAACGTTGCTCATTGTTCTCCTTTTCTGCAGGATGATGAGGTAATTGTATGTGTATGCTCATCGATAACGAACGCGATGCCGCAATTGTATGCAAATTTATGGAAAGCGCCGTATGCGGTTGGCGTTGAAGCCTTGCCGCATACGGCGCCGAAGCACTGCACATTGCGTTAGCTCTCCGCATTACGCGTCAGACGAAACTGTTTCCAATTCCGCATCCACGCCAAACCCCTCTTCTCCCTTTGAGTTTTTGCGCTCTTTGTGGATGGCCATCACCATGCTTATACACATGAGCACCATGATGAAGAAGAACGGGAACGAGATGATGATCGCGATAGTCTGCATGCCGCTCACGCCGCCCGACACGGTGAAGGCGAAAGCGACGAGCGCCATGAGCACGCCCCAGAAGATCTTCTTGAACACCGGCGGGTTCGTGTTGCCGAACGATGTGAGCATCGACAGCACATAGGTGGCCGAGTTGGCCGATGTCACGAAGAAGCCGAACAGCAACACAAGCGCGATGATGGAAAGCGCAATCCCGAACTCGTATTGGCCGAAAACGAAGAACGGTGCCGTTTCGGGAGATGCGACGATGGCGTTCAGCTGCTCGGCTCCCAGGCCTTCGGCGGCGCCAAACGCGGTGCCGCCCAGAATCGAAAACCAGATGATGCTGAGCACGGTAGGGGCAACGATGACGCCCAGCACGAATTCACGGATCGAACGGCCGCGCGAGATGCGTGCGAGGAAGATGCCCACGAAGGGCGCCCACGACAGCCACCAGGCCCAGTAGAACACGCGCCACCCGCGAATCCATGCAGTGTCGCCGTTGTCGGCGGCAAGACGGAAACTGTCTTGGATGAAATTGCCAAGCCACGCACCGATGCCCGCCATGAAATCATGGACGATGTCGATGGTCGGTCCGATGATGAACGCCAGTATAAGCAACACGGCACACAGGATCAGGGTCGTGTTCGACAGCATCTGCATGCCCTTCTCGATGCCGCTGACGACGCTCCAGGTGTAGACGATGCACATGATGCCGATGATGGCTGCCCAGGTGTAGACCTGGCTCGGGATGCCGAACAGGTAGTCCAAGCCGCTCGAGATCTGCAAGCAGCCCATGCCGAACGACGTTGCTACGCCCATGACGGTGAGCATAGCTGCGTAAATGTCAATGACGACGCCGATAGCGCCGTGCGCCTGCTTTTTGATAATGGGTTCGAGCGTGGTGCTGACAAGCGATTTCTTATGATGGCGGAAGACGAAGTAGCCGAGCGCCAAACCGACAATCGCATAGCTGCCCCACGGGTGGAAGCCCCAGTGCATGAAGCAGGACCTCAGCGAGAACAGCATCGCCTCGTCGGTCATGGGCTCGATGCCCGCCATGGGTGCGACGTAGTGGGAAAGCGGTTCGGCTGTGCCCCAGAACACGAGGCCAACGCCCATTCCGGCCGAGAACAGCATGGCGAACCAGCCGAGCGTGCTCTGTGTGGGCTTCTCGTTGTCAGCACCGAGCTTCGTTTTGCCGTAGGGGCTTATCGCCAAAACCAGCGCAAAGACGACGAACGCCGACATTCCAAAGATGTAAAGCCAGTCGAAGTTCGCGGTCAAAGCGCCCATGGCCGTGTCCGCAGCTGCCACGAACGAGTCGCCGGCAGCAAGGCACCAGACGACCAGGGCGATTGTCAGCGCAATCGAAATGACAAACACCAAGTTTTTTCGGGCTTTGGTGAAAAGGCCTTCGCCCGTTTCGTTATCACTCATGATCGAACGCTCCTCGTAGCGGTTGCGCGACATGGCGCAACCAGGTCCG
>CACZIP010000186.1 GCA_902781245.1 uncultured Coriobacteriaceae bacterium
GCCACCTCGATCGCGAGATCTCGAAGCGCAAGCTGGTCGCCGAGCGGTACTGGGAGCGTCTCGACGGCGCCCGGGGCGTCAGGGTGTCGCTGCCCAAGGAGGGCGTCACCCCCAACTACGCCTACCTGCCTGTCGTGTTCGACGACGACTTCGGCGCCTCTCGCGACAACGTGTATGACACCCTTGCCGAGCAGCAGATCTTCTCGCGCAAGTACTTCTACCCGCTTACGACGGATTTCGCCTGCTATCGCGGCCGTTTTGACAGCTCAAGGACGCCTGTGGCACGCTACGTCGCGAGTCATGTGCTCACACTGCCCATGTATGCGGACCTCGCACTCGAGGACGTCGACCGAATCTGTGACATCGTTCTGTCTTGTGGCAGGAGCTAGGCTGGGAGAGCACGGGTGAAGCAGGAAAAGGCAGCTACGACACAGGCGCCGATGGTCAGCGTCATAGTCCCGGTGTTCAACCAGCGGGACTACGTCGAGCGCTGCCTCAGGAGCATCGCAAGCCAAAAGTGCGACTTTCCCGTTGAGGTTATCGTCGGCGACGATTTTTCTACGGATGGCACACGCGACGTGCTTAGAAGCCTCGAGTCCGAGCTTCCTGACTGGTTCCACATCCTCCTTCGCCCCAAGAACATGGGCCTTCGAGGTGAGAACAACTGCAACGACCTGCTTCATCGTTGCCGCGGACGCTACATGGCAATTCTTGAGGGCGACGACTTCTGGACATACGACGGAAAGCTGCAAGCACAGGTCGACTTCCTGGAGTCGCATCCGGACTACTCTGCCTGCTACCACCACTGCGTTGTCGTTGGTGCGGATTCGAAACCAAACGGCGAGAAGTACCCTGAGTGTCCGAATGGGGAGTACACCTTCAAAGAGTTCTTCTACATGAGCCTACCCGGCCAGATTGGTACTTCGCTCTACCGACGCGAGCCGTACCTCAAGGCGCGCGAGGACATCACGCGCATGCGTCTTTACGATTCCTATCCAGGCGATCGCAGGAATGCATTCTTTATACTCACGATCGGCAGGGTTCGTTGCATGGAGCATGTTTGGAGCGCCTATCGGCATGTGGTCAAGGGCGGATCGAGTTACTCGTCAAATGTGAGGGTCGACGAGAACTACGCTCGCCAAGAGCTTCTCTTCGGGAAGACCATCATCCAGTTTGCTGAATCGCGCCAGAACGAAGAGGCCGTGTTTGCTGCCAAGATGACCTATTACCGCACCTTGCTCAAGTGGAGCGTTGGAAAGGTGCGCTGCTCGACAATGCGCGAGACGCTCTCGGAACTAATGGGGGAGAAGAGCCACCGCCTGGCCTACCTTACCTCGCCCTTGCGCTGGTATCTCGTTCTGGCCTCTCGCATGCTTCGGGGCAGGGGAGTGACCCTTTAGAGACAGCATTCGGATGACCGGCGTTGTTTGGGCGGACTTCAGACTTCGCAGGTGATACGATTGGCGTTAGCCTACCGCCCTTGCAATGGAGGACACATGAATAAGAAAGCTCGGTTGACGCGGTCAGGATGCGTACTCTCTGCTGCCGTCTTGCTCTGCTGCGCGCTGGCTCAACCTATTGTCGCTCATGCTGCAACCAGCGTTTCTGATGGCGTGTACGTGATCTCTTCCGTCGCGTCGAAGAAGACCGTTGCCGTGGAGTCCAATCGAAAGGTCAGCGGAGGCAACGTATTCCAATGGAAGGACAACTCTAGGGTTGGTGAGCGTTGGCGTCTCGAAAAGTCGGGAAGCCACTATGTCGTGCGCAGCGTCAACACCAAGCTGGTACTGGATGTCAGCGGCGCTGGTAGGGCAAACGGCACTAACGTCCAGCTTTGGGGCGAGAACGGCTCGGCTGCTCAACAGTGGGATCTTGTAGATAACGGTGACGGATCATATTCTCTCAAGTCGGTATGCAATGGGCTCGTGCTCGATGTGTCGGGTGGAAGCGGCCGCGATGGTGCCAATATTCAGGTGTGGCAGTCAAACGGAACCGCAGCCCAGAAGTTCGTTCTCGAATCCACGAGTTCCCTTGCGGAGGGATCGTACACCGTGCAGTCCGCGGCATCCTCGTCAAAAGCAGTCGACGTCCCCTCGGCGTCTTCCTCAAACGGGGCTCGGGTTCAGCTGTGGGAGAAGAACGGCAGCTCAGCACAGCGATGGTCTCTCACATACGACTCGCAGACTGGCTACTATAAGTTGACGGCGGCGTGTTCCGGTAAGGCTCTCGACGTGCCCGGCGGCAATGGGTCCAACGGAGTGAGGATTCAGCAGTACCAACCGAACGGCTCAAGTGCCCAGAGTTGGGACATCAGGAAATCAGCGGGCGAAACCTATGTCATTAGGACTCCGCTAACGAGCAGGGCCCTGGATGTTCCTGGCGCGAATGCCCACGACGGTGCCGCGGTGCAGTTGTGGGATGCAAATGGTACCAAGGCTCAACAGTGGACTTTCGAGCCTGTTGCCAGCGTAGTGGAAGATGGTCTTTACGCAATCAAGAGCTCCCTGGACTCGTCGAAGGTTTTGGATGTCGAGTCAGCGTCGACGAGCCCGAATGCGCGAGTTCAAATCTATTCTTCAAACAGCACTCTCGCTCAAAAGTGGACCGTGAGCTACGACAAGGAAGCAAAGGCATATTCTGTCAAGAGTGCAAACTCAGGACTCTATCTCACGGATGCCGACGGAACGCTTTGTGGGTCCGAGCAGCTGACCGATGAGTCTCGTTGGACAGCCCGGCCTGGCTCTGGAAGTGGCGTGACATTTGTCAACGTTGCCTCGGGAAAGGCGCTCGATCTGTCGGGTGCGTCCACTAGAAGCGGTAGCACGGTCGGCACATATGCTGTTAACGGAACTGCGGCGCAGTCTTGGAAGCTCGAGAAGGTAAGGCCAATCGAGGACGGAACGTATGTATTGACAACGTCTTTGGATCACGGATTGGCATTGGACGTGTCTGGAGGCTCGAAGTCCGATGGGGCGGCCGTGCAGGTATATAAGAGCAATGGAACTGCCGCTCAGGCTTGGACGGTAAAGTCTTTAGGCTCTGGCTACGTCTCGATTGCCAACGCGGGATCAGGAAAGGCGCTTGACGTGCAGAACGGAAACGGGTCAATCGGAGCGGCCGTACAGCAATATGCACCGAACGGAACTCCTGCGCAGATGTGGATGCCAACCATTGGTGTCAAGGGAGGCATCGTGCTTGTCTCCGGACTTTCGAATAGATTGGCATTGGGTGTGAGTTCCTCTGGCTCGAGGACGGTATTGGTCGATGCCGGCTCGGATATGGCAAGCTGGTCGTATGCCAAGACAGTCGTGAACACGAGCGTGGGCGGCAATGCAGGAAGCGTGAGCGGCAAGGATGCCTCTGGGCTTAAGTACGATAAGTCATACTTGGACAAGATGCGTGCAAAGGCGGTTCAAAAGGGAAGCGATACGAATTTCTATGTCTGCGTGGATGTTGACCAGGCTCGAGTGACCGTGCTGCAGAAGTCTGGCGGAAGTTGGAGCGCCGTGAAGACGTTTGACGTGACAACGGGCGCGTATGGCGGCAAATGGGGAGCTGGCACAAACAACTCGAAGACCGGTCTCTTTAAACTGCATCACAAGGCCCCTGCGCTCTACGAGGGAACGACGTGGGTAAATGACTACTTCAGCTGCTTCGTTACCGCATGGACTGCGAACAGGAGGCAGGGCGATTTCAACCTTCCGTCCTACCCCGAGTCTCGTAACAGCTCGACTCCCTATGAGATGGGTCAGGGTTTCCACTACTCGATCTACGCAGAGTTCAGGGCTCAGGGCAAGTCTGGCTACGTTCATAAGGGATCGGGATGCATCTGCATGCTTCGCGATGACGCGAAATGGGTATATGACAACGTTCCGACCGGCTCGACGGTTGAGTCATTTGCCAGCTATAATCCGAACCCGACAAAATGGACTATTGGCAGCTGGCCAAGGTAAAGAATAAGTCGAGTCCACAGAGCGCGTGTATGAAAGTGTTGGACGGACGGCGCCATCGAAAAGTGATGGCGCCGTCCTGTGAAGAGGGGCATGCATGAGACAAGGAAAGCTTGCGAGCGTCGCCGTGGTCATGTCTACTTACAATGGCGAGAAATATGTGCAAGAGCAGTTGGAGAGCGTACTTGCACAAGACTATGGAAACCTAGCCGTATTTGTACGCGACGATGGGTCGCGTGACGACACGGTGAAGGTTCTTGAGCGCTATGAACGAGACGGCAAGATCAGTCTTGAGCGCGGCAAGAATGTTGGGGTGGTACGCTCCTTCTTCTCGCTCTTGAAGTCGGTGGCAGGCAGGTTCAGCTACGTTGCTTTTTGCGATCAGGACGACCATTGGCATGCCGACAAGGTGTCGCGAGCCGTGAGCGTTCTTGCGGAACGTGACGAACGAGTGCCGCAGCTTTATTGCTCCGAGTATGTCTTTTGTGACAGCGACCTGCGTCCGCAAGGAAAGAGCCACTTGAACCAACGTGGGGTTGACTTTCCGACGATGCTGTACGAAAACATGGTGTCTGGCAATACGGTGCTGATGAACGACGTCCTAGTGCGCACAGTGGTAAACGCAGGAGTCGACGGCGTATATTGTCACGACTGGTGGTGTGCCCT
>CACZIP010000187.1 GCA_902781245.1 uncultured Coriobacteriaceae bacterium
AACGTCGGCATGTTCATCGGATCCATGGGCATGGGCAGCGTTATCCAAGCGCTCGGTTACCAGATGGCGTCTTGGTGTGTCGTGGTACCGTGCTGGATTCTGTCGATAGTCGTGACATGGGTGGTCTTGCGCAAGAAGTTGCGCTAAGGGCATCCAACCAATATTTCGGGGCGGCTTCGGCCGCCCCTTTCATTTTTTGCACCAATAATTTGAACTGCGCATATTCCCAAAAACAATCAAGCATTCCAGCTCTGTATTTCACATTTGCACCCTGCTCACGAATCATGGAATCAGAAGCGAAACGAGTGTTTCATGCGAATCGAGAGGGGGAGGCATGACCGACCAGGAGAACAACGAGACCATCGGCCAGAACGCCGGCTTGGGAATGTCAGGAGGAGGGAAGGTCGTTCCCATGCAGGACGACCCGACCGCGGCAACCCGCAAGGACACGTGGGAGGAAGACGGCTTCACAGTCGTGCGCGGCAATGCGCGCACGGCGCCGGGGTGCCATGACAACTGCGGCATCCTCATGTACATCAACAAGGACGGCAAGCTCGATCACGTGGAAGGCGATCCGGACGATCCGTACAACCAGGGCCGCCTGTGCCTGCGTTGCCTGACGCTGCCCGATGTGGTGTACCACAAGGATCGCCAGCTGCATCCGCTCAAGCGTGACCGCGCCGACCGCGGCAAGGACAAGTGGGAGCAGATCACCTGGGAGGAAGCCTACGAGATCTGCGAGCGCGAGCTCAAGGCCGTGCAGGAGAAATACGGCCCGCAGGCTATCCAGGTGTTCTGCGGTACCGGCCGCGACATCGTGGGTTATCACCCCATGCTCGCCAACATCCTCGATACGCCCAACCAGGGCATGGGCTTCCTGTCCGGCCAGGGTTGCTACGTTCCGCGTATGTTCAGCACGACCATGAAGATCGGCAATCTCTACACGGGCGACTACTCGCAGAACTGGATCGACCGCTACGACAATCCGAACTGGGTGCGTCCCGACTACGTCGTCATCTGGGGCAACAACCCGGTCGTCGCCAACTCGGACGGCACGCTGGGCCACTGGATCGTGGAGTGCATGAAGCGCGGCACGAAGCTCATCACCATCGACCCGAAGCTCACGTGGTGCGCGGCGCATTCCGAGTACTGGTTGCAGGTTCGTCCCGGCACCGACTCGGCGCTCGCGTTGGCCATGGCCCACGTCATCGTGGAGGAGGACCTCTACGACCACGAGTTCGTCGACTGCTGGTGCTACGGCTTCGAGGAGTATCAAGAGCACATCAAGGACTGGACTCCGGCCCGTGTAGCCGAGATCTGCGATGTCGACGAGGATCTCATCTGGTCGGCCGCCCGCGCGCTCGGCAATGCCGACGGTTGGGCGCTGCAGTGGGGCGTCGCGCTCGACCACACGGCCGAGGGCTTCTACTCCGGCGCCTCGTGCTACGACTTGTGCGCCTTGTGCGGCCAGTTCGACAAGCCCGGCGGAATGGTCTGCGGCAAACCCTCGTTCGGCGTTCCCGTCACTTGGATCGGCTCCGACACCGATTGGATTCCCACCAAGCGCAATCAATACGAGCACCTGCACGGCGATTACCCGGCGCTTCGGATTATCGGCATGCCGAGCCCCGACGCCACACTCGAGGCGCTCGAAGGCAAGTACGACTACCCGGTGAAGGCTGCCTGGCTGCAGACCAACAACTGCCTGGCCAACATGGGTGCCCAGCCGCAGCGCATCGCTAAGGGCCTTATGGAAGACGACTTCAACGTTGTCATGGACCTATGGATGACGCCGACCGCCATGGCCGTGGCCGATGTGTTCCTGCCTGTTACCACGTTCCCCGAGCGCTTCGGGCTCACGGGTCATCAGCCGTACCGCACGGGCGCCATCAATAAAGCCATCGACACCATTGGCGAGTGCCGCAGCGACCCGCAGGTCGTCGTCGAAATGGGCCGCATCTTCAAGGGCGCAGACCTCTTCCCCTGGAGCGACGGCGAGCATTTCGACGAGGAAGCGTTCTACGACTACCTGCTGCGCAACTCCGGTTTCACGTGGGACGACCTGAAATCTCGCACGTGGGCGTACCCCGAGATGAAGTACTACCGCTACAAGACTGGCGAGATCCGCGACGATGGCGAACCCGGCTTCTCGACGCCCACGGGCCGCTACGAGTTCTACAGCGTGAATCTGGAGGCCATGGGCATGCGCCCGCTCGCGTTCTACGAGGAGCCGCCCGAGAGCCCCATCAGCCGACCCGACTTGCTCGAGAAGTACCCGCTCACGCTCACGACTGGCGCGCGCCAATGGGGCTTCTTCCATTCCGAGGGACGCCAGGTGCCGCTCCTGCGCGCTATCCATCCCGAACCCGAGGTGACCATCCATCCCGCCGACGCCGAGAAATATGGCATCGCCGACGGCGACTGGGTCATCATCGAGAATCAGTACGGCTCGTGCAAGCAGAAGGCGAAGATTGACATCCGCATCAAGCAGGGCGTCGTTTCGGCCGACCACGGCTGGTGGTTCCCCGAGCGCGACCGCGAAGACGGCTTCTTCGGCACGTTCGAGAGCAACATCAACAACTGCATTCCCATGCGCCCCGGCTCCACGGGCCTCGGCTGCTCGTACAAGTCGGTCCTGTGCTCCATTCGCAAGGCCTAGCGCGACGGGGAAGAGAGAGGAATACGAAATGAAAAAGGCGATTCTAATCGACTACAAGTACTGCACCGGCTGTCATACCTGCGAGGTCGCGTGTCAGAAGCATTTGGGCCTCGAGCCCGACAAATGGGGCATCAAGCTCACGCAGATCGGTCCCGATGAGGTGGCACCACGCCAGTGGCAGTACGAGTTCGTGCCCGTGCCGACCGACCGCTGCAACCGCTGCGCCGAACGCTTGGAGCGCGGCAAGCGGGCGATGTGCGCCCAGCACTGCCAGGCAGGGTGCCTCTGGGTGGGTGACATCGACGAGCTGGTCGGCCGCATCGACGGCGATAAGTTCGCGTTGTTCGTGTAGACATCCTTTTCTCGGACGGGGCGTTTGGGTGTAAAACGCCCCGTCTATCTCGAATTATTAGTTGATTGGAATAGGAGGGTTTCAATGAGTGGCAACAAAAGCTCGGATCGAGCAATCGTGCGTTGGGGAGTTGCAGACCGTCAGTTGTCGCAGGGCGAACGTTGGATGGCGCTCGCATGCCTGTTCTTCTTTGCGTTCGTCACGATGTACGGCTTCATCAAGGTTTCTCCGGTGCTCATGGACATCGGGCAGAAATACGGCATGGGCCTCGACACGGTGGGCAACGTCATGGCGTTCTTCAACATCGCTGGCATCATCATGGCGTTTCCGGCGATTTGGGTTATGAGGAATCTGGGCGTGAAATTCTCGCTGATCGTCACAGGCGTCATCACGTTGGCCGGTTCGCTTCTGGGCATTTACGCACCCGATGCAGGCATGTTCCTGCTGTCCCGCGTACTCGAAGGTGCTGGCATGGGCATGGTTGCCGCCATCGGCCCGAACGTCATGCCGCGCCTGTTCCCGCTGAAGAACCTGGGGCTGGTCATGGGCATCTGGTCGGTTTGGACGTGCCCGGGCATCCTGCTTGCGTCGCTCGTGGGTCCGCAGATCGTTATGGCCACTGGCTCGATAGACTCGCTCTGGTGGCTCAGCATCGCAATGGAAGCTGTCGCCATCGTCTGGATGCTCGCTTGCTTCAAGATGAACGCAATCGATGAGAACGAGCTTGCGTTGCAAGAGAACCCCGAGCTGAAAGCTGCACCGCGCAAGAGCCGCAATTACATACTGAGCGCATCGATCGCGTCGTTCTCGTTCATCGGCTATGCAGCGCTGTTCGGCATGTTCCAAAATTTCTATCCGACATTCCTGCAGGCGAACGGCCTCGACATGGCTGCCTCCATGCTGCCGGCTACCATTTCGACCATCGTCACGATTCCCATCAGCTTCGCTGCGGGCATTGTCATCGACAAGTTCCACATCAGCAAGTGGGCGCTCGTCGGCGGGCATGCACTGCTCGGCATCACAATGGGCATAGTTGCCTGGAACTTCTTCAACGGCGTCGGCATCGTGACGGCTGTGCTCATCGGTTGCGTTGCGGGCGTTTTGCCGGTTGCGCTGCGTACGCTCATTCCGTTCCAGGTTTCCGACCCGCGTAAGATGGACTACGTTCTGGGTATCATGGCGTTCGTCACCAACCTCGGCAGCTTCTACAGCGGCCCGTTCGGCGCGATGGCTGACGGCATGGGCTGGCAGCAGGCTGGACTTGTGGGGCTCCTGCCCATCGCGGCTGTCTTCACCGTGCTCTGCTTGATCTTTGTGAAGAGCGAGCGAAGCATCCTGAAGAAAGAAGAGGGCCAAGCGTAAAACCTGGTCATTGAACCATGTATGCAAGGGGCGAGCGTGGTCTCGCCCCTTGCATGAGTTAGTATCTGGAGGATATCGATGCCTTATAAAGGGGAAATTGGTTTTGCCCGTCTAACTAACCTGATGATGAACGTTTTCATCGGATTGGTTCTTGGCTTAACGTTCCTTTTCGTCGCCAACGATGTTTCGACGAC
>CACZIP010000188.1 GCA_902781245.1 uncultured Coriobacteriaceae bacterium
CACCATAGATACATTAGACTCGATGCGCGAGATGGGCTTTAACATCGTGCTGCTCGTCAATGGCGACGGAACTTTCGAACTGTCGCTTTTCGACGAGAGCACATCTGGCACGTGGAGCGAATCGGGAACGCATGCCTATCGTTTCACCATCGATGGCGAATCTATCACGGGAACGTACGACAATTCCACCAAGCGACTCACATGGGAAGAGGGAGGCGATCAGCTGGTTTTCCGTCCCATACAATAATTGAAAGCATGTTTCGATAGCACGTTCCATCCAGCAGTAGACATTGGGCCCTGCAACATGCAGGGCCCAACTACTGTTTATGGCGTTAAAGATACGACGCTTCGGCAATCGTTACTCGAAGTCGTACAAATCCTTCGCTGCGACCTTGAATGCCTCATATACCTCATCGGCAATGGCCTCATCCTCGACGAGTTCGAATGCGATTGGCTGGTCTTCCTCGTCAACCTCGGTCACCTCGAGCACCACGACCTCGCCGGAAGACATGGCCGGCTCGTCAGGCGTCACCGGGAAGAAGAAGCCGTAACGGCGCCCATCGTCATGCAGGATCAACCCCAGAAACTCGAGCTGAATAACATCACCGCGCTCGTCTTCGAGGTCGTACACGGTGCCTTCCTCGATAGGCGGGCAGAAATTCGGAGCGCTTCCCTGTCTCATCGTCTTCTCACTTTCCCCGTTGCCGAGCTAACCAAAAGACATTGTCTTTTCGACTAGCTACTTCCTCTTCTTACCCTTTTTCTTGTTGGGATTGCGCACGGGCTGCTGGTACAGCGGCTTGCCGTCAGCCCCAAGCTCGTTCGAGCCATGCGAAGCCTCGACTTCTACAACAGGCAAATCGTCGCTCGTGGCAGCAGCCATTGCGGCCTCGGCGTTGGCGGCTTGCACGCGCGCCGTCTTCATACGGGCAACCTTCGAGCTGCCGATGTTGCCAGCCAGCGCAGCGCCGGCGCGCTCGAACTCGAAGTTGCCGATCGTCGGGCCGTACTTCTTCTCGAGCTTCTTGTACTTGTCCTCGCGCGTCTTCCAGATGGCGAACAAAGGCGTCCCGACGGCAATCGACGAGTAGCAGCCGATGACCAGGCCGATCGTCATGGCGAACGCGAAATCCTTCAGCGTCTCTCCACCGAACAGCAGCATGAACAGAACCGGGATGAGCGAGGTGATCGTCGTGTTGATCGAGCGAATGAACACCTGGTTGAGCGAATGGTTTGCCATCGTGTAGAACGACGTCTTGATGTTGAGGTCTTTCATGTTGTCGCTGATGCGATGGAACACGACGACCGTGTCGTACAACGAATAGCCGATGATCGTAAGCAGAGCGGCAACGGCATTGGGCGTGAACTCGCGCCCAACGAGTGCATAAATGCCCACCACGATGATGAGGTCATGCAGCAACACGATAACCGCTGTGACGCCCATCTTGAACTCGAAGCGGATGGCGATGTAGATGATGATGAGCACGAGCGAAACCAGGAACGCGATGAGCGACTGGTTGATGACACTGGAACCCCAGTCGGGGCCGATGGTCGTTACTTCGAAGTTGCTGGACGTCAGGCCGAACTGCTCACCTACCTGCGTAGCGATGCTCGCAGCCTCCTGCGCGTCGGTCGTGGTCATGCGTACGAGGTAGCCTTCCTCGCCGTCACTGACCGTCGTCTGAATAGTGGCTTCAGGCTGACCGGCAGCTGCGAACGCGTCACGCATCTCGTCGAGCGCAATGTCGCCGGTATCGTGGAACGTGATGGACGTGCCGCCGACAAACTCGATGCCGAACGTCATGCCCTTCAGACCGATGACGGCAAACGACGCCACCACCAGGCAGGCGGAAATGATGAGGAAGATCTTGCGCTTGCCCACGAAGTCGATGTCGTGCTTGATGAAACGGCCCTTCAGGTTGTGAACTATCTCTGCGACCTTCAAGCCGTCAGCGCCACCGCGCTCCTCGGCAATCGCATCGACCTTCTTGCTGTCGAGCGCCTCGCCGATCTCAGCTTCGCCGGCAGGAACACCCAGCACTGCACCGAGCTTGGCGAACTGCTCGGCTGCATCCTGGCCGTCCTTGATATTCCAGAAGCCCGGATGCTTGGCGATGGCACGCGGTGCGAGCAAGCGAACGAGCGGTGCCTTGAACAGCAACATCATGACGATGTCGCACAGGATGCCCAGCGCGAGCGTCAGGCCGAAGCCCTTGACAGAGGCCGATGCCAGGAAGAACAGCGAGAGAGCCGAGACGAGCGACACGAGGTCGGCGTCGATCGACGTCTGGATAGCGTGGCGAACACCGCTTTGGGCAGCGGCTTTCACACTTCTGCCCATACGTATCTCTTCTCGGAACCTCTCGACCGTCAGAACGGATGAGTCGGCAGCCATACCGATGGTCAACACAATGCCCGCAACACCAGACAGCGTGAGGCTGAACATGCCAAACCTCGAAAGCGTTGCCAAGATGCCCAGATAGAGCAGCGCAAACACGATGACTGCACCAGCGGTGATGGTGCCAAGGCCCTTGTAGAAGAACAGCAGGTAGATCATGACGAGCAGGATGCCGAGCAGCGCCACCATGACACCGGAACGCAGAGCATCCTGACCGAGCGTCGGGCCGACGACTTGGCTTTGCGAGTACTCGAAGCTGACAGGCAAAGAGCCGCTCTCGAGAACGGTCTGCAGAGCCTGTGCCTCAGCAAGCGAGTAGTTGCCTGTAATCTGGACCTGGCCGTTGGGGATTTCGGACTGGACTGCCGGGGCTGACTGCACCTCGTTGTCGAGGATGATGACGATCTGACCATGGTCGGCAACGAGGTCACGCGATGCCTCGGCAAACGCCTGGGCACCCGGGGAATCGAGCTCGATGTCGACGGAGTAGTCGAGCGATGCTTCGGACGGACGACCGACAGTCACGCGATTGATGTTCGAACCGGTGACGATGGGCGTGTACGTTCCGTCCTCGACCATGAGATGCTGGACCTCGCCGGTCTTGAACGAGTTGCCGAAGTCGTCGCTGACCGTCGCCTCATCGCCGTATTGACCGGTTTGGATCTTCTTTTTCACATCCTCGTCGGTGAACGAGTCGAGACGGGCAAATTCAAGTTTGCCCGTTTTGCCGATCGTATTGAGCGCCGTCTCCGTGTCAGACAAACCAGGAATCTGAACGAGAATCTGGTTGGTGCCCTGAACCTGAACAACGGCCTCGGAAGCACCGAGCGCATTGACGCGGCTCTCGATGATGGCACGGCTCATTTCCATCTCTTCGTCGGTGATTGCGTCACCGTCAGTAGATGTCGCCGTCAAAACAACCGACAGGCCACCTTGGATGTCGAGGCCCTGGTTGATCTTCTCCTGTGGAGGCATGAACATGATGATCGAGCCGATGACCAACAGCGTCGTGATGACGAGCAGCCAAATGTTGCGGCGATCGTTGTTTGAAGCCTTCTTGCGATCGTTGCTCGGAGCAGCCATTCGTATACAACCTTCTTTCTCGGGCGCACGCATAGTACGCCAATATAGTCGAACTTAGATATTCTGCCACATCTGAAGCTTTCGCGCAGCATGTTTGGCGAAATGAAGACCGCGCACACACTTAGAACGAAGGAAAAACGAACGGCCGCGGAAAACGCGGCAGCAGATGATTTCGTTACCAGATCAGTAGTCCTTAGCGGCAGGACTGGCCATCCACTCAGCAAGGAACTCATCATAGGCGCCTGCCTCGATGGCCTCGCGTACACGGCGCATAAGGTCGATGAGGAAATGCAAGTTGTGCATCGAAAGCAGGATGCCTCCGAGCATCTCGTCTTGTTTCACCAAATGACGAATGTAAGCACGCGAGTAGTGCGTGCACGTCTCGCATGTGCACTGGGGATCGAGAGGGCCGAAATCGTGCGTGTATTTCGCATTGCGCATGTTCATGCGACCTTGACTCGAAAACGCCGTTCCCATTCGCCCCGTGCGTGTGGGCAGCACGCAATCGAACATGTCGACACCCTCACCCACCGCACGCACGAGCGTCGTCGGATTACCAACGCCCATGAGGTAGCGCGGACGATCGTCCGGCAGTGAACGCGCGACCGTTCCCAGCGTTTCGAACATGACCTCGTGGCTTTCACCCACTGAGTAGCCGCCGATTCCGAAACCGTCGAAACGTCGACCGCCAGCTGCGACACTCTCGTTCTCGATGCGGATCAGGTTCTCGACGCTTCGAAGACGCAAGTCGAGGTGCATGCCGCCTTGCACGATGCCAAACAGCGCCTGATCTGCGCGATGATGCGAGGCCAGGCAACGCTCTGCCCATTCCCACGAGAGCTTCGTCGAAGCCTCGACATCGCGCTTTTCCGCGGGATAGCCCACGCACTGGTCGAGCTGCATGGCAATGTCCGCTCCAATGCGCTCCTGAATCCGCATGTTGTCTTCGGGCGTCCAGCGATGCTTGCTGCCGTCGTAGTCGAGTGCCTGGAAGCTCACGCCATCAGCATCGGTCTTCATCATGTGGTCGAGGCTGAACAGCTGGAAACCACCCGAGTCGGTGAGCATGGGGCCGTC
>CACZIP010000189.1 GCA_902781245.1 uncultured Coriobacteriaceae bacterium
GCGCATGCCCCGCTCGCAGCTGCGCCGTATGCGGCTGCGCTCGTGCGTTTCGAGAAGGGAAATCCCACGTTGGCCATCGCGTGGGCGTCGCTGCGCTACGGAAGGGGCGCATAAAGCTCCCGCTGAATCTTTCCCCAAAGCAAAAGACGCCCGGGCATCGTGCACCCGGGCGCCTTGCCTGATAGCTGATTGCGTGTGCTACACCAGGTTGCCCACCACGCGGAACATGTGTGCCAGCTCGTCGACGTCCATCTCGCGCGGAACCGGGTACAGCGGGTTCGCCTCGGCATTCGCGTTGATGGCCATCTGCGGGATGTCCTTCTCCTCGATGCCCTCGATGTACTTGGGGATGTCCATCGACTCGTTCATCTCGTCGATCCAGTCGATGAACGCATTCGCCGCCTGCGCATCGGGCGTCGCGGCGTCGGCCAAATCGATGAGGCGCGCGAGCTTCGCCAAGCTCTCGTGGCAGGTGTCGCCGTACGCGCGCAGCATGTGCGGCAGGATCACGGCGTTGGCCAGGCCGTGCGGCGTGCGGTACTGCCCACCGAGCGCGTGGGCCAGGCCATGCACGTAGCCGACGTACGACACGGTGAACGCGATGCCTGCGCAATACGCAGCATGCAGCATGTTCTGGCGCGCTTCGGCGTCGTTGCCATCATCGTAGGCGCGCTTCAAGTACTTGTGCACCAGGACGACAGCTTCCTCGGCCATCGCGCGCGTGTGCTTGGTCGTGCTGAGGCCAATGTAGGCCTCAACCGCATGCGTGAGCGCGTCCATGCCGGTCGTGGAGGTGATGTGCTTGGGCAAGCCGGTCGTCAAGCGGTAGTCGTGGACCGCGTAGTCCGGAATGAGGCAGAAGTCATTGATCGGGAACTTGTGGTGCGTCTCAGCGTCGGTGATGACCGCGGCCAGCGTCACCTCGCTACCCGTTCCCGCCGTCGTGGGCACGGCGATGAGCGTCGGTGTCTTCGCAAGTACCTTCAGCACGCCGGCCATCTTCTGGACCGGCTGGTTGGGCTTGGCGATACGTGCCGCAGCGCCCTTCGCGCAGTCCATCGACGAGCCGCCACCGAAACCGACGAGCGCCTGGCAGCCGTTCTCGAGGTAGAGCTTGCGCACTTCCTCGACGTTGTCGATGGTGGGATTGGGAATCGTCTTGTCGTAGAGCACCGTCTTGATACCCGCGGCCTCGCAGAACTCGATCGTCCTGTCGACAAGGCCCAGCTTGCTGATCATCTCGTCGGTCACAATGATGATCGAGTCGATGCCGAGAACCGTGCACAGCGCGGCGATCTCATCGGTGCTCTCTAGGATGAACGGCTCGCGATAAGGCATTACGGGGATAGCGGCGCGGAACGCCGTCTGATATGCGCGACACCATGCTTCTCGTACTGGATTCATGTGCTTTCCTTCCAACGTTGCGGGCCATAGGTCCTGCTTGCCTTTTTCCTGTAATCTCACCGCGCCGATCGGGCATGCGCTTTCGCACAACCCGCACCCGATGCAATCGTCGGGGCGCACCAGGTGAGCGCGGGTGAAAATGTCGCCTGTGTACTTGGCTTCTTCGATTTCCAAGCAATGCTTGGGGCAGTTGATGACGCACAGCGAGCACCCGACGCAATCGCGGTTGAACACGGGGTGCATCCACTGGTCTTTCGGAACGCGGGCGACCGGGTTGCGGTCCGGGTCGAGGATCGCCTCTTTCGGGCACAACCGCCCGCACTGCCCGCACCGTACGCAAACATCGGGATCGATTACATGCTGTTCCTTGCGCTCGCCGCTGATTGCCCCAACGGGGCAATTGCGCGCGCACATTCCGCATCCGATGCAGGAATCTGTGATGGAATACGCTGTCATGCTACCCTCCGCACACCGGCGACATGAGATGAACCGTGTCGCCATCCGCAAGCTTGGTGCCTTTCCGGGCGGTCTTCCCGTTCACGAGCACGATGCAGCCGTTGATGTCAGCCTGCGTGACCGTCGTGTCGGGCTTGGTTTCGTGCGCCTTCTGCAGCAGCTGCGGGTAGAGGTCCTTGCCCTTGTTCGCCTCGAGGCTCAGCTCGTGCAAGCCCGTGTCCAGGCGGAACAATCCAAGCGCTATCACGTTTACATGGGCCATGCGTTTCACCTCGCCTCAGATGATCTTGAGTTTCTTCAGGGTGCTCACCTTCGGGCGCCCATCCTGCGTCCAACCACGCGCGTTGTAGTACGAGCGCTTCATCTTGTCGAGCGGCACCTTGGTTTTCGGGTCGTTCGGATCTTGTGGCACGTCGGTCAAGCGCTTTGGCAGCGTGTCGTCTTTGGCGCTCACGCCAAATCGAGTCGAGATCTGCCGCTCGAGCGTATAGCCACGCTCGCCAGCGCGCATGTAGTCGCCCATCTTCATCTTCATGCCGGTAATGAGCTCGAACGCGCGCGTGTGCGGCAAGACGGGCATGTGCATCTGAACGGCGAGCGGATACTTGTTGATGAGACGCAGAACGCCGCCGATGTAGGGTATCGCCTTGTTGATCGTGGTGGTGAGCGCGCTATTCGGCCGCGTGATCAGAATGCCCGGGAAGAAAATGTACGAAGAGAACAGGCATTGACCCGACGCCGCAATGGCCTCCATGAGGTCTTGGAACATCATGGTTGCGTCAGCTTTGGCGTGCGCCGTTTGCGGGTCGGTGAACAGGCCCAAGCCCTCGAGGATGACCAGGTAGCCACCGTTGAGGTGGCACCCGCCGCGGTTGCTCACCGCATAACCCAGGCCCATGCCCACGGCGCGCCGCGGCTCGTAGGCCGAAAGCTCGAGGCCCTTGCTCTGGATGGCGAAGTCCACGCCGCCGTATTTCTTGGACAAGCGCTTCGAGCCGAGCGCCAGCTCCTCGCCGATGCCGCGACGATATGCGATGTCCTCGATGATCCCGACAAGCTCGTCGGCCTTGCCGAACGTAAGGCCGTTGTCCCAGAGGCCCTTCTCATTCGCCTCCATCGCCCAAGCGATGGTGCCTGCGCACGAGATGGTGTCCATGCCCAGCTCGTCGAGCTCGTTGTTGAGGCGAATCACCAACTCGAGGTCATCGTTTTCGATGTTGGCCGTGAGCAGGCCGAGCGTCTCGAGCTCTGGGCCTTTCACGGGCTTGCCGTCCAAATCGACCGTCCGGCTGCACCGGATCGGGCACGAGACGCAGCCCTTGTTCACGATGTTGTGCTTCTCGGCGAGGGTCTCACCGCAGATCTTGTCGAACTGGTCGTAGCGGCCAGCTGAGAAATTTCGCGTGGCAAGCATGCCGCGCATCTGCATCGGGCTCACGAGGCCTGCCGTCCCCATGCGGGGCAGCTGCCTGCCGGTAAGCGGATGGGTGCGCAGCGCGCGGAAGAACTTCCTGTTCCATTCCGCAGCTTTCTCGGGGTTTGCCACCGTGATCTCGTGGTTGCCGGTGACCGAGATGCCCTTGAGGTTCTTCCAGCCCATCACGGCGCCGAGGCCCGTACGGCCTGCAGCGCGCTCGTCGCTGATGATGCCCGAGTACAGCACGAGGTTCTCGCCGGCAGGCCCGATCACCATCTGGCCGAACGATCGAGGCGCGCCCCATTTCTGCTCGAGCAGCTCCTTGATGCGCTGTTGGCTCGGCGTGGCCTTCAGGCCCCAGAGCCCATCCTCGTCTGCAGAGTGGAACTCGAAGCGGCCGTTGTCGATTTCAATCCAGGTGTGCTGGTCGCATTTGCCGCGGATGATGAGCGCGTCGAGGCCTGCCTTCTTGAGGAAGTAGCCGAACGTGCCACCGCAGTTTGACGACGCGACGATGCCTGTTTGTGGAGAGAGCGCCGAGATGCTGAGACGCCCGGAGCATGGAGCGCCCGTACCGGTCAGCGGACCGGTGGAGATGATGAGCGGATTCTCTTCCGAAAACGCCTCCTCGCGCCCCGTGAGCATCGTGTCGAGGACTTTTGCAGCCATGGTCTTGCCACCGATGTATTTGCGCCGGTCCTCGTCAGTCCAGGGATACTCCCGAACCTCGCGCGTGGTGAGGTCGAGCTCGACAACCTTGCCCATGTATCCCGCATATGAAGTAGCCATACGCTTCCGATCGCTCGAGAATGCCTTGATTGAAAGGGTACCCCGCGACGGATGATTGAGCAAGAATGGCAAGCTCGATTTCTCTATTAGAAATAGTCGACAATTCTCCAAGATTTGGGGCGAAGTGCTTATTAGAAATTGTCGACAATTCTCTTGGTTTTGGAGCGAAGTATAATGATGGCGTTAAGTTGCCTTGGAACAATTCCGAGGATTCCGAACAGGAAGGAAGCATCATGAAGGAAAACATCGTCAAGCTGATCAACGAGCAGATCAACGCTGAGCTGTACAGCGCATACCTCTACCTCGCCTTCGCCGACTACTACGAGGAGGAAGGCCTCTCCGGTTACGCCAACTACTTCGAGATCCAGGCAGCCGAAGAGCGCGACCATGCCCTGATTTTCCGCAAGTACCTGCACGAGAACGGCGAGAAGGTCAAGCTGTCCAAGATTGCGAAGCCCGACGTTTCCTTCTCCTCGTTCCT
>CACZIP010000190.1 GCA_902781245.1 uncultured Coriobacteriaceae bacterium
AAGGCCAAGAAGGGCGCTGCCAAGGCAAAGGTTGCAGTTGACGAAAGGGTCGAGCAGGCCAAGCCCGTTGCCAAGAAGATGGCTGAGAAAACGGGCGAGGCTGTGAACGAAGGAGCGTTCGTGGTCGGCCGCCAGCTTGGACGCACAAAGGGAATGTTCTCGGCGTTCAAGGAAGAGTTCGACAAAGCATCGCGCGAGGACGATTAGATTGAGTCCTGAAGAGCAGACAAAACGCGAGACGATACGCGAGAAAGCACAAGAAGAGAAAACCGTCGCCGGTCATACGATGGAGGCGGGCGACGTATTCAAATTCGGCGGGCTCATCGCGTTCTTTGCGCTGGTTTGCGTCATCGTGGTCATCGCGTGGCCATATATCACCGACCTATTCACCGAAGGTGGTCCTGAGCGCATGGTCGAGCGTCTGCAGGAAGCGGGTCCAGCTGGCGTATTCGTGTTGCTGGGCATGCAGTTCCTGCAAATTGTCGTCGCGGTCATTCCGGGCGAAGTTGTTCAGCTCGCAGCTGGCCTCATGTACGGGCCATGGCTTGGCGCGCTGATCATTCTCGTTGGCTGCGTATGCTCGAGCGCGCTCATCTACCAGCTCGTGCACAAGCTTGGTGCGCCGTTCGTGCAGAATATGGTGTCGACTGAGCACCTCGACAAGTTCCGAACCTTCGAGGAATCGGGCAAGCTCGATATCATCGTGTTCATATTGTTCCTCATCCCTGGTATGCCCAAAGATGTGTTCACCTATCTGGTCCCCCTGACCGATATGGAGCTCAAACGATTCGTCATCTTGTCGAACGTGGCACGCATTCCAGGTGTGCTCGCATCAACGTATACCGCCCATGGCCTTGCTGAAGGCGATATCGTCGGACCGATTGTCGTCGTGGCCATCGTCGCAATCATCGCTGCTGTGGGCATCATTTTCCGTGACCGCATCATGGACGCTCTTGGAAAAGGGGAGCAATCATGAGCGAGGAACACTATTGGCGCGGGACTTATGGCAGTCCGGAGTATCAACCGCCGAGCTATGGCGATCCTGACATAAATGCACGTCGAGACCTTGCCCTCCAAGCCGAATATCGCAAGGATCATATTGCCGCAGGGCTTCTGGCCATCTTCCTCGGCGTGTTCGGAATGCACAAGTTCTACTTGGGTTACAACCAGACGGCGTTCATCATGCTGACCGTCAGCATCGTCGGGAGCATTTTCACGATAGGTTTGGCTGCTGCCGTCATTTGGGTCATAGCAATCATTGAAGGCGTGATGTATCTCGCGAAATCGCAAACCGAGTTTGACGAGATTTACGTGAAATCGAAGCGCGAGTGGTTTTAGTCGGGCTTCGTTGCTCCAATGGTCAAATGTCAGCCTTGTTCTACCTGACGACCTGCGGTTTAAGGCCCTATCTACTCGCCTCTAATGTCGACCAACTGGATATATGAAAAACGCTACAATAGAGTCGTTCAAAATCCAATCAAGGAGGAGAAAATGCCCAGTATTACACGCGATCAGGTGAAGGTGCCCGCTGACGTCTCGCCAGAGATGCGCGAGGTGTACATCGACAACTACATGAAGGCTACCCGCGAGACCGGCCGCCTCATGCTGTTTGCCTGCGATCAGAAGATCGAGCATATGAACAAGGACTTCTACGACGGCGGTGAGGATATCGACCTTGCCGACTGCGAACCCGAGCATCTGTTCAGGATCGCTGACCAGGGCGTGTGCGGCGTCATGGCTGGCCAGCGCGGTCTCATCGCCCGTTATGCGGCTGACTACCCGAACATCAACTATCTGGTCAAAATGAACTCGAAGACCAACCTGGTCAAGACTTCCCAAGAGGATCCTTATTCGCCGCTGCTGCACGGCTTGGACGCCGTGCTGGCCATGCGCGATTCGGGCGTGAACATCGTCGGTTTGGGCTACACGATTTATCTTGGAAGCGAGTACGAAGCCACGATGATGGCCGAAGCTGGCGAGCTTATCGCCGAGGCCCACGCCGAAGGCTTGCTCGTCGTGTTGTGGATCTATCCGCGCGGCAAGGCCGTCCTTGCCGAGAAGGGCCCCGATCTCATCGCAGGTGCCGCCGGCGTGGCTCTGTGTCTTGGTGCTGATTTCGTCAAGGTCAACCCGCCCAAACCTGAAGGCGACGACATGCGCACACCTGCCGAGGCGCTTGCCATCGCGTCGAAGGCCTCCGGTCGTACCGGTCTGGTTTGCGCCGGCGGTTCAACGGTCGACGCCGAGACGTTCCTCACGCAGCTCTACGACCAGATTCATGTGGGTGGTGCCTGCGGCAATGCCACGGGGCGCAACATCCATCAACGTTCGCTTGACGAAGCCGTGCGCTTGACGCGTGCTATCAGCGCCGTCACGCTGGCTGATTATTCGGTCGCCGATGCGCTGGCTGTTTTCAACGGCCAGAAAGAATTCGTCCTCTAAGGAGGTGCCGCTATGTTTTGTCTGAACTGTGGTCAGGAACTCGTCGACGGCGCAGCGTTTTGCACGAATTGCGGAACGGCTGTCGCCGCTGCGGAAGTCGTCGAGGAGACGGTTGACAAAGCCGTCGATGCCGAGGTGATTGTTAGTTCCGAAGAAATGGCAGAAGACGTGGTTGCTGTTGAAGCGGCCATAGAAGATGCGGATGTTGACCTTGATTCTGACGATGCTGTAGAAGTTGCAGAAGATGCTGACGCATACACCGCCGAGGTTGCAAACACTGTTACAGGCGGAATTGCTCCCGAATACGAGCAGATGGTCGAATCGCTCGAGGCAGCAGTTCAAGCGAACGAAGAGGCCATTCGTCCCATTGTGGAGCATGCGGAAGCTGAAGAGGCGGTAAAGGCACAAGGGGAGCAGGCCGCGCAGCAATACCAAGCAGCACAAGCAGCGCAACAGGCCCAAGCGGCTGGAGTCGGAGCGGCGGGCGCTGCAGCAGCGGTTGGGGCTGCGGGTGCCGCGGTTGCAGGTGCGCAAGCGCCGCAGGCGTCACAGGCGCCGGAGCCTCCGCAGGGCGCTCAGCCGGCGGGCTACACGATGCCGTTCTATCAGCAGGGCGCTTCGCCGAACGCGCACTACAGCAGCCAGCGGTCTTACGAGAATGATGCCTATGGGCAGAACACGGGTGAGCCCGGGCAGCCGGGCCAAGCGTGGCAACAAGCGCAGCAGGCAGCTCGTCAGGTTTGGCCGCCCCAATCGGCCACGAAGCGCGCATTCATGATGACGCTTTACGTTTCCGGATTGATTGGCCTCATCATCTGTTTGCTCGTGCGAGATAAGGACGACGAGTTCATCACGCATCACCTGAACAACAACGCGGTGCTGTGCATCGGATTCATCATCAGCGCGATTACGAGCATGATATTCATTGGCATGCTTCTGGGCATCTACCTGCTGGTTATGGTCATCATGGGCATCGTCAGCGCATACAATGGCGACATGAGCGAGCTTCCGCTCATCGGCAAGATTCATATTGTCAAATAGCGGTACTTCAACTTGACGCAAAACGAAGGCCTCCGAAACCGGAGGCCTTCGTTGTTTCCAATTCGCGATAGCGGAAGTTGGATTGTTCAATCTTGCGTATCGCTAGTCGTCAATTTCCGATGTCGCTGTGAGAATTGCGCCGCTCGTTGCGTCGATGTCATAGTCGTACTCCCAGCCACTCTGCTTGAAGTTAACGTCGTAGTGCACGACTGCACTATCGAGGTCGAGCTCGACTTCGAGTCCGATAACGTCAGCTGCGGCGAAGCCGGCATCTGCAAGGGCGATATCCAAGGCCGCCTGATCGCCGATATAGGAGTTCGTGGCCGGTGCTGCAGGGCTGGCTGCTGTGGTGCTGGCCGGAGCAGCGTTCGTGGAGGCAGCTGTGGTGCTGGCCGGCGCAGCGCTCGTGGAGGCTGCTGTGGTGCTTGCTGCTGCGGCGCTTGCGGAGGCAGCCGCATTGGATGCTGCAGCGCTCGTAGAAGCTGCTGTGTTGGATGCCGCAGCGCTGCTCGAGGCTGCCTGGGAACCACCGCATCCCGCCAAGCCCAGGCACGCTGCCAGTGCTGCTGCTGCGACGAGCGCGATAATCTTCTTGTTCAACATTTCCTTCCCTTTCTCTCATTGTTGTTCATCGATTGATTAGAGCCAGTCGAAGTACTTGCGCAATTCTAGTACAATCGCACCCTTCTTTTGTCTTATTAATGCATCGCGTTGTTTTGCCGAAAAAGAAAGACCCCCGTTGTTGGGAGTCTTTGCTTGTTGAATGGTGCCCGAGGTGAGATTCCCGCGTCCGCCTGCGGCGAACGCTCAACCCCTCCGCGCTGAAGCGCTCCGGGCGAAACGCTGAAAACAGTCCACTGGACTGTTTTCTTGACGCGTTTCCACTTCACAGTTCGAATCTCACCATGCGAGATACGCAAAAGACGATATGAGCAGGACACAACAAAAGAAGCCCCTCCTGCATGCATATCCGCGGATTAGGCCGACAATGTGAGTGTCTAATTCGCCAAGCGGCCAC
>CACZIP010000191.1 GCA_902781245.1 uncultured Coriobacteriaceae bacterium
TTTCCCGCAGCGCCGCCGCCAGCGCCGTCATTTCCGGCCCGTCGAGCGCGCTCTCGCGGATATTGCTCGTGGCCTCGCCCGCCTTGCGCTGCAGCTCCTCGTTGAGCTCGCGGCCTTGGTCGAGCGTGAGCTCGCCCTTCGCAACCAGCTGGTCGATGATTTCCTTGCCCTTTTCGCCGGTGTAGGCCATGGCCCCGATGCCTGCGAGGAAGATGTTCTTGAAACCGTCACCAATGTTTGACATGGCAATTCGCCTCCTTGGTTGTCGGGCCCATCGGCCCGATTCAAACCGATAGATCTGCATGGCATCATCTTACTGCAATCACAAAGAAACGCTGAATCGGTAATTGATTTGTTTCATCGGGCACAGTTCATCATGTTGGTATGATGGCGCGCGCAGCTGAATGCCCACAATGTGAGGCATGGTACGCAAGCACTACGATAAGAATTACGTCTTCGCCGAGATGCCCGTTGGTCGGGCGGTTGCCTATTTGGTGGTGCCTACCGTTCTCACCCAGATCATCTCGATTCTGTACAACCTGGCCGACACATATTTCATCGGGCAGGTCGGAGACCCCGCACTCGTTGCTGCGGTCGGCGTCAGCTTGCCGCCCATGATGATGCTCACGGCACTTGCAAACCTATTCGGCGTAGGCGCTTCATCGGTAATCTCACGGTCGCTAGGAGCGGGCGACGAAACCACGGCACGGAAAGCGGCGGCGTTCTCATTGTGGGTCGGAACTGCCGTTGCCGCATCCTATATTATCTTGGCCGGTGTTTTCCATGATCCACTCATCGACGTCGTTGGCGGCGTCGGTGAACCGCATGAACATGTGGTGACCTATCTAACATGGGCATTCGCAATCGGGGGCTTGTTCTTCTTCCTCACTGGTCTGCTCGCCCATCTCCTCAGATCGATGAGCAAGTCAGTCGAAGCATCGATTGGCGTTGCAGCTGGTTCGGTCATTAACATCATCCTCGACCCCCTTCTGATCTTCGGTGCAGGCTGGGGCATTCAAGGCGCCGCCGTCGCAACACTGGTTGGACAAGTTGCAAGCGTCGCTTTATTGCTGTGGTATCTATTACATGATGAAGACTGCGCGATTGTGCGACAAGCACCTTCGAAACTTGCACTTGATGGGACTGTTGCACATGAGGTTGCAACTATTGGGTTCGTAAGTTTCTGCATGACAACGCTCGCACAGGTGTCCAACACGTGCGTTAACATACTAGTCTCGCCTCATGGAGCTGCATACCTCGCTGCCTCGAGCGTAGCCATCAAATTGAACATTGCCGCATTCGCCATCGCTATCGGACTCTCAACTGGCGTACTGCCCATCATCGGATTCAACTATGCCGCTGGAAACGGAAACCGCGTTAAAGCCGCTTTGAAAGTCGCCGTCACGTTCTCGATCTGCATGAGCGCCTTCTTCACCGTTCTCGTGTTCTCGTTTCCTGACGCAATTACGGCGTTCTTCATCGCCGACCCAGCCACTATCGAATGCGGGCGCAGCTATCTGCGCGAAGTGTCGCTGTGCTTCATTCCCTCGGGACTCGTGTTCTTGACGACTTCGTATCTACAGGCTATCGGCCAGAAACGCCGACCCTTCATACTCGCATTCACGCGTATGGGCACCGTTGATGTCGTCTGCATGATTGCGTGTTCGATATTTTTGGGGCCGTCTGGCATCCTGCTCGGCAAACCAATTGCCGACTGGCTGTGCCTGTGCACAGCTTGTCTCGTGATCAACAACCTTCGGAAGCACCAAAGCCCCTTCGCCAGGGAAAATGACGAAGCATGACATCTTCACCAACGCAAAAGATCCCTCTGGCTTAACCGATTATTTCCGCCATTGACTTGGATGGTTCGAAAAGCACTTTCCATTGTCACGATTTAGCGAGCGCAAGACGTATGCGGTTTTCTCGGTTGAGAGCGCTCGATTCTGAATCGTAATCGATTATTGTGATGGGCATAGAAGGGAACCGCAATGACAGCTCATGCAACGCGCCGCGCGATTGAACATGACCCTTCAAACAGCCGAAGCTTTGCAAGTAGATGACGCGTTCGACGCCTTGCTCGTAAAAACGCTCGAGCTGCGCAAGGAAACGTACATCTTCTACTTCAATCAGACTAGGTTCAGGGTAGACCGGCCGCCATCCCAGCTGCTCCACCAATTGCGCCACATTGTCATTTAGTTCGGGCGTGAACACGAGCAAAGGGTTTCCCAACAAGCCGACTTTCGAGCGACCGTCATCGATATTCTCGGGAATCGGAGAGCTTGCAGCAACGCTCACATCAACACGCTTTGCACCGAGATGAACAAGCTCGAAGGGCAATGCGTCGGTCAAGCAATCAATGCACGTGATAGGTAGTTCGAGGTGCTGGAGGTCGTGATTCTCTTCGAGCATGAGCACAGCTCGTTCAACGAGTGCTTTCGCGGTCGAACAAAGATCAGGAGTCGGAGAGCTCGAGGGATGCAACGACGGCGTGACAGTTTCGGGATTCCGTGCGTTGGCTGAATCGACATCGCCGGCATGCACAGGACGGCCTAGTCCACACGTGTACGCAAGCGTCCTGAGCCTAATGCGAATATGCGCCGTATTCGCTATGTCGTCTATCTTGAGCTCCGTGAACGGTCTCCCGAGTGCGGTAGCCAAGTCACGCGCCTCGTCTATCGACACTGCATCGTATCCGCATCCAAACGACCTGAGAACGACAACTTCCATCTGAGGGTTCGAAGAGGCGTACTCAACAAGCTTGAGCAGATGCTTGGATGGCTTCCACAAACCTTTCCGCGTCGAGCTGTCGGAGAGCAGCCCATCGAGGCTCGACATGGGAACTACCGCAAAGCCAAGCTGGGCGAGCAAAGCGTCAATGCGATGGATCAACGCCGGATCGGCATGGTATGGCCTGCCAGCAAGCACCGCGACACGCCGACGGCTGTCCGTTTTGGTCCAAGCAAGAGCCTTTTCCGTTGCCCGTGCAATAGCCTGCTCGAAACCATCCTGCTCGGCAACCGCATGTTCAAGTGCTCGGTTGAACTCGCCTTCTTCCAGCTGGTCGCCTTCAGGCATCATGCTGCCGATGGCCTCAAGAAGCGAAGCTCTATCCTCATCTCGCTGAGCAATGGCGCGTGCCTTCAAGGGCTTGAACTTTGGGCTGACCAAGCAATCTGTACCTACGTTGTCGCGAAGGGCATTGACGTAGCCTGTGGCAACAGGACAGCGCGTGCCGCGCTCGAATTGGGGCATGAAAACGAAGTCGGCTCCCGCTTCGACGAGGTAGGCATAACGGGCATGCACGATTTTCGCAGGATGGCAGACGCTTTCCGAAGGAATGGTCTCGGCCGCCTTGTCGGCCACACGCAGGGTCCCATCTTCATCTGACACGATGACCGAAAACCCCAAAGTGGTAAACAAGGTGTGCCAAAACGGCATGGTTCCATAGGCGTTGAGCGCGTTCATGAGACCAACGGTAACGGCACCCCGTCCACCAGAAGTTTCGAAGTCGCCATAGGATGCCATGAGTTTCTGGCTAAGCGCTACAACGTTCGGCGCTTTATGAAGATGTTCGACGCGCTCGCCGAACAGGGCTTCGTAAGCTCGTTCGCAACGATTGCCGCTGACGAAGCGCGTTCCATTCCCGAAATCGACAATCGAGAGCAAGCAGGCGTTGTCGCATCCCGGGCACCGCGCAGATGTCTTCCTCAGGTCGAGCTCGCGTAGCTCTTCTAGGCTCACGAGGGATGAATGCGCACCCCCTTCATCGAGTGCGACGAGTGCTGCACCGTATGCTCCCATGAGATGCGCGCAATCAGGCCTGACTACATCTGCCCCGACAGCTTTCTCAAACGCTCGAAGCACCGCATCAGACTTGAAGGCGCCTCCTTGAACGACAATCGAATCGCCGAGAGGTGCAGTATGGTTCTTGCCGATGATGCGGGTCATGACGTTGTTGACGACCGAATAGGCAATGCCAGCTGCAATGTCGCCTTTGTCTGCTCCCGCTTTCTGCGCATGGCGCACGCGCGACGTCATGAACACGGTGCATTTTGCACCCAGGTCGAGGGGCTTGCGGGCATCAAGCGCCAAGCGCGAGAATTCGGCGGGCTTCATGCCTAGCGATCGTGCGCTGCTCTGCACAAATGCCCCGCAACCACTCGAGCAAGCTTCGTTCAAGACGGCATCAACCACTTGCCCATCTTGAATCCAGAGCGCTTTCATGTCCTCCCCTCCGATATCGAGAACGAAGGACACATCCGGTTGAAATTGTCGGGCGGCGCGCAGGTGGGCAACGGTCTCGACCACGCCCGAATCGAATCCGAATCCCGCTTTGAGCAAATCCTCGCCATATCCAGTCACGGTTGCGCGCGCAATACGGTGCCGCGCGCGCGTATAGGCATCGCCCTCGAGCATCAGCAACAGCTCCTCAAGCATCAAGCGTGCTTCTTTGACCGTATCACCTTGCACATCGCGAT
>CACZIP010000192.1 GCA_902781245.1 uncultured Coriobacteriaceae bacterium
GGCTTTCCGCCCTTCATTACCTCGATGAGGTTCTCTCGCGGAGTGAGCTTGTACTCGCTCATCTTCACTCCTCTCTTGTTGGTACTCTGCCGCCCCGCGACGTAACACGGGGTGCGTTTGGTGCAGCCCATTAACATGCAAATCTTGCCGATAGGGCTCTGCGCCCTATTTGGCCTGCGCCTCGCGCTGTTTCTCGAGCCCCTCCTTCAGAGTCGGCTCGATTTTCCTGAGGTAGTTGTCGAAATCGTAGTGGTCGCGCCCCTTGAGGGGAAGCCCGGCCACTTGATACAGCACCGTAAGCGCTTTCTCGTACTTCCCGTTGTCGATCAGAATATCGATGATCTTCTCGGCAAAGTGCATGCGCGTGTAGTTGCTGTGTTCGCCCTCCCACCACAGGTCATATTCATGCATCAGTTTCTTGACATTCTTCTTTTGGTTGTAGTTCTCCAGGATAGGCATGCACGTCTCGTGTTCGTCCTTGACGTCTGCTTTATTCCTCGAGTTGTTCCTAACCGTGTGGATGGTGACCAAGATTCCGATGATCAAGATGGGGAAAAGAAGGATGAGAATCTGGTCAGGATTGAAGGTCCTTATCAACAGGACGCAGATGACAATCGCCACAACCAGGACACCGGTCCTAAGGCCGATCTCGAGCGGCGACTTCTTCTGCCGACTCGCGCGCGCCTGCGCAAACGCGTCTGCAAATCCTGCCATCTTCACTCCTTCTATTTCTCGCGAAGCTCAAGGCGGGTAAAAATAATCGAGCTTCTTCAACTATAGCATGTGATTGGGTGGGGGCAGCGCGCGGCCCGTTTGCAGAGCCGCGCACTGTTCGTCGAGTGTTAGTTACTCAGCGTCTTATTCTTCGTCCTTACGCTCAGCGATCTCCTTCTGGGCCTGGGCCAGAACATCATTGTTGATCCTGTAACCGAAGATGAGGATCAGCATGGAGATAACGCAGAGGATCGCGGGAAGCACGAACCAGCCGTTGACGATGCCCTCTTGGAGAGCGGGCGTGGACTGATCAGCGGTCATGCCAGCAACGAAACCAGCTGCACCGAGGATGGCGGGGATGACAACGCCACGTGCGAAGAAGCCGATCTTAAGGGGCAGAACCTGCAGGCCGGAAATCCAACCAGCGGAGTTCTTGCCGGTCTTCCACTCGGAGTACACGACACAGTCGCCGTACATCGCGGGGATAACCGCGTAGATGAGGCCGTAACCAGCCTGTGCGATGGTCATGCAAACCACGACGACCATCATCTGCGTGTAGCTGACGCGAGAGATGAGCAGCATAGCGATCATGACGATGAAGGCTGCAATGACTGCCTTCTTCGAACCCTTGAGCGCCTTGGAAACAGGGCCGCCAAGGTAAGCGCCAACAACGGTGCCGACATTGGTTGCGAAGATGTAGGTGGCGAGCATGCCAGGATTGAACGCAACATAGGTGAAGTAGTAGACAGCCGTGCCGCCGACGACGAAGTTGAAGATCCACTTCGCAACGTCGCCCAGCATCAGGAAGATGACATTGGGGTTCGAAGCAATGGAACGACCAAGGTCGCCAGCGCTGTTGTTCGTCTTGTCTTCCTTCTTGGCGGCCTTCCAGTTGGCGAGCTCTTCCTTGGTGTATTCCTTCTCATAACCCTTGGTGATGAAGAAGTGCACGTTGTAGAGCGCTGCCATGACGCAGCCGAATACGAACGCTGCAAACGCGTAGTTAGCAGGTGCTGCAGACGGGTCGGTGTTCTGATTGCCGAGCAGCATGGCGCCAACCATGGCAACAGGCGGGAAGATGTACGCGAAGAGAATCTTCGACGCGTTCGACCACATACCACGGGTCGAAGCGAGGTGCGCGCGATCTTCGGGCGTTTGGCCGACGACGGCGATCATGGAAACGTTCGCGACATACGGGAAGTCCCAAGTGCAGTGCGACGCGACATAGAAGATCGTGATGAGCACTGCAGTGATTACCGGATTGTCCGAGAACTTGACATAGTCAAGCGCGAACAGAATCGGAACTGCCCAAGGCATGATGAACAGGAAGGAGCGGTAGCGGCCCCAACGCATGGGCTTGATCGTGTTGATGATTGCGCCCCAGAGCCAACCGACGATTGCGTCGATGACGGAACCGACCGTCGACACGATGCCGGCGAGTACCGGGTCAAGCATTGCGCAGTTGGTGAGGAAGAACACGAAGTAGTAGTTCTCTACCGAGTTCATGATGTTGAAACCGAAGTCACCAACACCATAGAAGAACCTCAGCGCCGTTGACAGCGGCTTATAGTCCGCTGGCAAGCTGGGCTCTTTTACTTCCACTGCGGCAGCTTGCTCCTGTGGAACTTCCGCCTCTGTGGCTTTGATTTCGTCACTCATTACTCTCCCCTTTCTTGACATGAGATGACTGTTTACCCACCTTGGCAAAAAGGATAGAAAAAACGTCGGTTTCTCCACAAGTGCAACACATGCTATACTTTGCCCAATTAATTGTGCACTAATGCACAATTAATGATTAGCGTACATAGTTAGATAAGGGAAACTCGACGTCAGACGCCCAATCCAGTTTAGAAAGCGAAGGCTTTTATGAAGCTATCACTGAGGTACATGTACACAAAGGTCCTGTCTATCGACGAGACGGCGCGCATGGCCGACGAGCACGTTGCTCCTTTGGACATCGAGTGGGTCGGCGTTGCCTCTACACGGTTCGCGAGTCACGCAAGCTTTTTGTACTTCGTCACCGAAGAGAACGAGGTGCCTGCACGCCCGCTTGACCCTATCGACATGTTCGGATGCGTCGTGCCCGAAAGCCTCGCCGAGCAATGCAGGGGCATCCCTCGTATCATCGTTTCTGATGACTGTGATTTCGATGCCATGTTCGCAAAACTCGTCACCGAAATCGAGCGTTATCGCACCTGGCATGACCGCATCAGCGACCTACTCGTGGCTGACGCCCCCTATCAGGCGCTCGTGAACGCCACATCCGAGTTTGTTCCGCGCCCCATGTACATCGCTGATGCAAGCTGGCGCATGATTGCCCGGGTCGACTTTGAAATGGACGAGATCAGCGCCACCTGGCACTACCAAACCCTGCACGATGGCCTGTATCCGCACCACATTGTAGATGCGCTCAACCGCACGGGAGACTATTTCCGGATCACGAACCTCCCGCACGCCTCACTCATCGACTCGGAAGTCTACACGATGCGCATCTTGGCGAAGCCCGTTCGCCATGCGGGAAGGCTCGTAGGCTATTACTTCATGATCGACACCTGGGGTGATTTGGGGTATTGCGAAGTCGAGATTGCCGAAGAATTCGGTTCGATGATCGCACCGCTCATGGCAGCCCGTGATGCCCAACAGGGCTACATAGCCGGCTTCCAGGACAACTTCATCTTCCATATTCTGGACGGGCTGCTCACAAGCAAGAGGGACATCGCCCGCCAGCTCATGTCCGAACGACACTGGAGCGTCGACTCCGATTTCCGACTGGCAACCGTGCGTTTCGAGCCAAACGAATTCGAAAACCATCTCCTACACATGCGCACGATGGGCATGTTGCTGGGCAACTTCGAGAGCCATGCCTATTCGTATCGCGATACAGCTATCGCGCTGTTCCACAAACCGGAAGATGCCTCGGAAGATTTCTTCAGCCACATGCAGAAATGCAGTCAAGCGCTCAAGCGCGTAATCGTCGTGAGCAATCGTTTCAGGGATTTCTCTCAGCTGAAAACCTACTATGATCAGAACATTTATGTACACGAAAGCATCGAGGCCGCTATGGACCTCGAACCGCGCGTCATCTCATGCGACAGCACATTTCAGCAACTACTTGCCGACAGGTGTCGGGGCGAGCTTCCCGGCTGCTACGAGGCCGACGTGCTTCGCTCCTATGACCACCTTCACAACACAACCTACTGCAGGACGCTGTACACGTACTTGAAATACGAGCGCAATGCCGTAGCTACAGCTGATGCGCTGTACATTCACCGCAATACTTTACGTAACCATCTGAACAAAATCGCAGAAATCACCGGGTCGGACTTCGACGACGCTGACGTCCGGTTTCACCTGCTCATTTCGTTGAACACACTATTGAATTCGAGCGCGGAGTACTCCCGTATCATGCAATGATGCACTTCCGAAAGCCATCTCGGAAGCGCCGCAACAACTTACCCGAGAGCTTTGAGATGTTCCAGGACATCATCGAGGCCCTCGACGAGCTGGCCATCGTCGTAGAGATACGGGATCTTGTTCGCGTCGCCCCCGAGCCCGAGCAGCTCGTTGTAGGGCCCCTCGTACTCGACATCGCGCAGATCCAGCTCGATACCATGCTCGTCGGCATAGCGCGTCGCAATGGCGCACGTCGTGCATGGCGCCCAATAGTACATGATCGGTTTATCCATGATTCGTTCCTTTTGCTTTTCCAACGTGCAGCCCGCTTCAGTGGTTCACCGCCCG
>CACZIP010000193.1 GCA_902781245.1 uncultured Coriobacteriaceae bacterium
ACCCTGCGCCAGCTCTTCGACGAACGCAGCGGCTTTCACGACTCGGTCAGAGGTTAGCCGGCTCGCCCGCTTGTCGTCGAGGCTGTAGAAAACCGGATACACCTCTTTACGCATCGCATCCGCAACGACCAAAAGCTGGCCTTGCACGCCTGCTGCCAATGCATTCCATGCAATCGCATCGAGCGTGGACACGCCGATAAGGCCCACACCAAGAGCCTGCGCGATGCCTTTGGCAGCCGCCATCGCGATGCGAACGCCGGTGAACGAGCCGGGACCGCGGCCGACGCACACGCATGCAATTTGCGAACGCTTAACGCCGAGACCGTCGATCATCTCGTCTATCAAGGGCACAAGCGTCGTATTCGACGCTCTATGTGCCTGCACTTCGCGACAAGATATCGTGTCAACAGCCTTTGCCTGCGCATCAAGCTGCCCTATGGCCACGGCGACAACCTCGTTTGCGGTATCGAATGCGAGCACGAGGCGCGCATCAGGGTCCACGCTGGCGTTCGCCGCGCTCCCTTCACCTTCGAACGCTTCCTGACATACGTCATCTGCTGAACCGGAGTTCGATTCTCCGCGGTTTCCCGCGATAGTGGTTTGAATACCCGGGGAAAGTCGATTGCCTTCCGCTTCTCCGGAAACACTGCTCCCCGACAGGGCTCTCAGGTGCTCGAGCAGCTCCTCGCCTCGCTTCCCACGCGCGAATCCATTGATGGTGCGCTCATCATCACCAGTCTTTTCGATGTAGAGCGCAAGGTACTCGTCGTAGGCCGTCGGGAACTTCTCGGCCCACTCGATGACGCATACACCATCGGATTCGAGATACTCTCTCAGCGCGATATCCTCGAGCTGCCCATCGTCTTCGAGCCGGTACAAATCGAAATGGTGCAGTGGCAATCGACCCGACCCATAGGTGAGCACGATATTGAACGTGGGGCTGATAACTGCCTCGTTTGCGCCTAAGCCAGCAGCAAGCCCTTGCGTGAACTGGGTCTTGCCAGCACCTAGATCTCCTGAAAGCAGAATGACATCGCCAGGTTGCAGGAATGCAGCTAGCTTTCCCGCAAGGTTTTTCGTTTCTTCGACGGACGAAACCGCCGCAATGAGTATCCGTTCGTTATCCATGCAGAAATCTTAACGCATCGTGCTATAGCAAAAGATATCAAGCATCAAGAGCCCACGATGCATGACTTAGGATTCGTCTTTACTTGCCTCGTAAACCATTCGCAAACCCTCGAGTGTGAGCTCGGGGTTTGTATCCGTGATGGTTTCGGATAATTCAGCAACGCGCATGGCCAGCCCGCCTGTCGCAACAACAGGAGCTTCGTATCCGAGTTGCGCGAAGATTCGCTTCACGATGCCGTCTACACGCGCTGCCTCGCCGTAGACGATGCCCGCTTGAATGGCCTCTGTGGTTGAGCGGCCGATTGCGGTGTGCGGATCCACAAGCTCAGTAGCTGCCAGCTTCGTGGCATGGGAGAACAAGGCTGCCGCGGACGTTTCCATCCCAGGTGCGATAACGCCTCCAACGAACTGCCCCTCGTTGTCTATAACTTCCATGTTCGTCGCCGTCCCAAAGTCGACGACAACAACCGGGGCACCGTAGATTGCGCGCGCCGCGACGGCGTCGGCAATACGGTCGGCGCCGATCTCGGACGGATTGTCGTAGGTCGTCTTGAACAAGCCACCTGCCGCTTCCGCGTTGCAGATGAGCGGCGCCTTGCCAACCAGGCGCTCGAGAGCTGCCGCCCACCCAGTCGTCAGCGCGGGCACGACCGACGCGAGCACAGACCCCTCGAGGTCTTCTATCGCCAGGTCCTCGGATTCGAGCAAAGGACGCGCCTTCAGGCGGAGCTCGTCGGCAGTCTCCTTCTTGTTCGTGGCAATGCGCCACATATGCTTGAGATCTTCCCCGTCGTATACGCCCAAAACCGTCTGCGTATTCCCCACGTCGATAGCAAGTAACATGATGGTGACAAGACCTTTCTCATATGTTAAACAGCCACGCCTTTCAGCGCATTTTCAGCTCTGAAACGGTATTATATCAAGCAATAAACAAGACGGGTAATTCGCCAGCAGAAGGAGAAAAACATGGCTGACGCTCCCAAACGCATTCTCGTCGTCGATGACGAGAGCTCGATTACTGAATTTGTTGGATACGCCCTCAGGAAAGAGGGTTACGAGGTCGACGTGTTCGAAAACGGCGAAGACGCGTTGAACGCAGCGCGCAAGAAGAACTACGACCTGTTCGTGCTTGACATCATGCTTCCCGGCATGGACGGCTACGAGCTGTGCAGGCGCTTGCGCTCGATCACATCGGCACCGGTGCTGTTCCTGTCTGCACGCGATACCGAGCTCGACAAGGTCGTCGGTCTCGAGATCGGCGGCGACGACTATCTTGCCAAACCTTTCGGAGTGCGTGAGCTCATCGCACGCGTCCATGCGTTGCTGCGTCGCGGCAGCGGTGGCGATTTCGCCGCTGCTTCGAAAGCGATCACGGTCAGCGGCATCACGTTAGATGAGGACGCGCACACCGCCAAGGGCGACAACGGGCCCCTCGACCTGACTCCACGCGAGTTCGAGCTGCTTGCCAGCCTTATGAAGAACGCTGGCAAGGTCGTCTCGCGCGAGGACCTGCTTCGCGAGGCATGGGGCTGGGAATACCTCACCGAAACGAAGACGGTCGACACGCACATCAAGCGCCTGCGCGACAAGATCGAGCAGGCAGGGTACGATCCGGGTCTCGTCGAAACGGTGCGTGGCTACGGCTATAGGTTCCGCCAATAAAGCGTCTGCAAACATATTTTGCATTCCTTGCCACGCTGCTCACGCTCCTGGCGATAGCACTTGTGCTGTTCGTATGCACCTGGTTGTTCGGCTTGCCGTGGCAGGTCTTCTTGCTCATGGTGCCCGCCACGTTCTTAACGTTCGCGCTGAGCCTGATCATCGGATACTTCCTCGCCGAACCGCTCAGATTGCTCGTCCGTAAGATCAAAGCCTATCGGGCTGGCGCAAACGTCGAATTCGTATCCGATGGCAAGCTCTACGAAGCAGACGAGATTTCGGAATCGATGGATGCGCTCGTGCGCAAGCTCGAATCGCAACAAGCCGACCTCGTCCGCGAGAACCGCCGTCAAAGCGAGTTTGTCAGTGACGTAGCCCACGAATTGCGCACACCCTTGACGGCTATCCGCGGCAACGCCGAGATTCTGGCCGATCCCGATTTGCCACCCGAGATGCAAAAGAAGTTCGGAGCTATTATCATCTCGGAATCCGAGCGTCTCTCCCGCCTTGTGAACGACCTGCTAACCCTCCAACGCATCGAATACGACAGCACGCCGCGCAACTTCGCACGTGTCAACTTGCGTACCGTGGCGCAGGAGGTTGTCGACACACTGCATCCGATCATCACGGACCGTGAGGCCCATATTGAAATCGTCGGCGAGGCGCCTGACGTGCTGGGAAACGCCGATCGATTGAAAGAGGCGCTCACAAATCTCGTTGAAAACGCGACCCGCTTCATAGAGCCGAGCGGTCATATCGTCATCGAGCTGTTCGGCTTGCACGGAAACTCGGTGGTTCAGGTGAAAGACGACGGCACGGGCTTTGGCGACATCGACCCCAGCCTGCTATTCGGCCGCTTCTACCGTGCCGACACCTCGCGTGCCCGCAACACGGGCGGCACCGGCTTAGGCCTTGCCATCGTGAAATCCATCGTCGAGGCGCATGACGGTACCGTCGAGGCGCTGAACCGCCCCGAGGGCGGCGCCTGTTTCATCATCGCGATTCCCTCGATCGATTAGGTTGAGGAGTGAGTCAAAGGGACAGTCCCAATGACTCATTCAGAAATGAGTCATTGGGACTGTCCCTTTGACTCACTCTTCTGCACGCTCTATAGCAGTTCAAGCAAGGTTGAGACGTTTACATCCGCTACATCTGAGCTGCGCGAGCCTGCGCAGATCGTCTTCAAGCCGAAATCATGCATGACTGCAATAGCGTAAGGTGCATCATCGACCGCCCAGACGCGCGCGGCATCGCACCCCAACTCGCGTACTGCTACTTCGTAGATTTTGAAATCCTGCTTCGAAGCGCCAACCTCGTCAGTTGACACGAGCTCCTTGAAGCAGTCGAGCACTCCTGCACGTTCGAGACCAGCTGCCAGATAGCGGCGCGGGCTCGACGACACGACTACGCAAGGGATGCCGCGTTCGTGCACCTCGCGAACGAACTCGAGAGCGCCTTTCATCGGCACCGAAATGTCGCGGTAATGGGGCAGCAGATGCCCGTCGAGATGGGCCAGCACATCTTCAGCTGACTCCCCCACCCCATAACGCTCATGAAGAATGGCAGCTGCTTGCTCGATTGGAGCGGCGTGGATCTCGTCTTCCTG
>CACZIP010000194.1 GCA_902781245.1 uncultured Coriobacteriaceae bacterium
AATTGAAAACGCCCGCAATCTCGAGCACTTCCATGATTACGAAAATGCCGAGGGCTACGAGTATGCGGTTGCGCTTCTTCTTTTGCTTCTTGTTCATCGGCGCCTCTATCGCGGATACCTGCGCGGAACTAGAGCAAAACCTCGCAGTCCGGCTCGATATCGGCGAACAGCTTGACGACCTTCTGCAGGTTCGCATCGAACGTTTCGTCGGTGGAATCGAGCGTGAGCTTGTAGGTCATGGCGTTGACCGACACTTTGTTCACGCCGTCGAGCTTCTCGGCAGCCGCCTGGATCTTCCCAGCGCAATTCGCGCACAACTCGCCATCGAGCTTGTAAACTTTTCTCATTTCTTTCCCCTTTTACCTGGACATATGAATATCTGTTCATTTGTTTAAATGTACTATAGAGGAAATCTGGCGCACGGTCAAGAGCGATGTTGCCTCAACCGACCAAAAGGCTCGCCCATGCGGTATCCTTTCACCAAGGCCCAAAGCGAAAGGACATGCTATGACCAACGAAGCGATCGACACCAAAGCTTTCCGCTCCATGAACTACGGCATGTACATCATCTCGACCAAACGCGGCGACGAGCTCGTCGGTTGCGTGGTCAACACGTTCCAACAAGTGACGTCGAAGCCCGCGCGTGTGAGTGTCGCCATCAACAAGGAAAACTACACGGCTGGTGCTGTGCTCGAAGCGGGACGCTTCGAAGCCACCGTGCTTTCCGAGAGCGCCTCGATGGAGCTCATCGGACGCTTCGGGTTCAAGACGAGCGCTGAAATCGACAAGTTCGCTGAAACGCCCCACAGTTTCGACGAAGCGGGTGTACCCTTCGTCACCGAGGGCGCTGTCGCGCACATCGGTGCGCGCGTGATCGAATCGATCGACGTGGGCACGCATTACCTGATTGTCGGCGAGGTCGAGTGCGCCGAGGTGCTCTCGAGCGAGCCTCCGATGACCTATGCGTACTACCATCAGGTGAAGGGCGGCAAGACCCCGCCGAAGGCCTCGAGCTACGAAGAGAAAGCCGACGAACCTGCCGTCGCCACCGAAGCCGCTGCGCCGCAGGAAGACGCGAAGCCTCGCTATGGCTGGCGCTGCATGATCTGCGGATACGTCGTCGAGATGGACGAGCTGCCTGACGACTTCACGTGCCCGATGTGCGGCATGGGCCGCGACATGTTCGAACGCATCGAGCTGTAAAGGCGAAATAGAAGAACCGATTTGCATGCTTGCAGGCCCGTTGTGCGCAATAGGCCTGCAAGTTTATTCGAAGGACCTATTGGTTGCAGCGGGCTGATGAGCCTGCTCCCCTAGCTCAGCATCCTGCATCGGAGAGGATTTTCGCCAGGACCTCTTCGACACTTGCTATCGTCTCATCGGCAGCGTCTCGTGCAGCCTCGCTCGCTGATTCCATAGCATACGAATGCCCAACGAGCTCGAACATCTCGACGTCGTTGTCAGCATCGCCGAACGCGATGCACTCGCTCGGATCGATGTTCAACGCATGGCAAACCGACGCCACACCAGCCGCCTTGCTCACGCCCGTCGCGATCATGTCAATCCAGTCGCGCCCTGCCAACACCACTTTGCAGCGATCCGAGTAGTTGCTCATCCAGTAGTCGCAATCAGGGTCAAACGCAGCATGGTATGCCGAAATCTTCCAATACGGCTCGGGAACGGCAGTCGCATCATCGACGATCGTGACGTCGAAGTTCAAGATGTTCCGCAGATGGTCGATGAAAGCGGGATTGTCGGATTGCACGTAGCACGTCTCGACGCCGCCGACGTAGAGCTCGCATTCGGGCTTCGCCAAGACCGCCCGCACCAACTCATCGCCAAGCTCGCGGTCGATCGCAACGGCACCGACGAGTTCGCCGGCAACGCATGGGACGGCGCCGTCCTCGGCGACGAATGCATCCACGCATCCGACGGGCGCGAACACTTTCCTCAACCCCGTGAGTTGGCGCCCGCTCGCAGGAACGAAAACGATTCCCGCCTCGATGATGCGCTTGATCAACGCAACTGTCTCATCAGATAGTTCCGGTTGACCCGCAGGGAGCAATGTCCCATCCACGTCACATGCGATCAGACGAGGTGTCATCGTCCCTCCAAATCAAACGGTTGCTGCTAATTCCCTGCACGTATGGTAACACCAGACAGTCACCTGGTAAGTGTCTGGTGACCGTCTGGTAATCCTCACCAGACACTTACCGGGTGACCGTCTGGCGCCATCTCAAAGTTGCGAGGACGTTACAGGGCAATTAACCCTGGATTTCACGACCCGTCCCTGAAACAAACCCGCAATCCTTCCTTTCGAGAATCGGGCTATCAGCAAAGCCGTTTCCCGAAAGGAAGTGATTGGTATGTACGACACAGGCTCCACCGCATTCATGATTGTGTGTACGATGCTGGTCGCGCTCATGACGCCCGGCCTCTCGTTCTTCTACGGCGGCCTTTCGCGGCGCAAGAACGTCGTGAACACCATGATGATGGTACTCGCGGTCATCGGCGTCGTCGGCGTGATGTGGGTAGCGTGCGGATGGTCGTTCGCATACGGCGGCGACGGGTCGCTGCCATTCTTCGGCGGATTCGACCAGATGGGATGCCTCTCTGCAACCAACAACATGCTGGCAGAGGCAGCCAACGTTCCAGAAGATGCCACCTACCCCGCCATCGTCGACATCGGTTTCCAGATGGCCTTCGCCATGATCACGTGCGCCATCATCACGGGCGCCGTGGCCGGCCGCATGAAGTTCGGGGCCGTCGTCGCGTTTATCGCACTGTGGGTTCCTATCGTCTATGCGCCACTCGCGCACATGGTCTGGGGCGGCGATGGCAGCCTCATCGGCGATGTCATCGGCGCGCTCGACTTCGCAGGTGGCGACGTAGTACACATCAGCTCGGGCGTTACCGGACTGGTGCTCTGCCTGCTGCTCGGCAAGCGGCGCGGGTTCGGCGTGATGAGCTACCGTGCACACAATGTGCCGTTCGTAGTGCTCGGCGCAACGCTTTTGTGGTTCGGCTGGTTCGGCTTCAACGCCGGCTCGCAGTTCGCAGCCGACGGCGTGGCGGCCCTCGCATTGCTCAACACGATCGTCGCCTCAGCGGCGGGCATGTTGTCGTGGATGCTCGTCGAACGTATTCGCGTCGGCAAACCAACGCTTGTTGGCGCATGCACCGGCTTGGTAGCCGGCCTCGTGGCCATTACGCCTGCAGCGGGCTTCGTCGAGCCGTGGGCTGCTATCGTAATGGGCTTCGTCACGGCGCCGTGCTGCTTTTTCGCCATCAGCTATGCCAAACGTAGGATCGGCTACGATGACGCGCTCGACGCATTCGGCTGCCATTCGATTGGCGGCACCGTGGGCGGCCTGCTCACCGGCATTTTCTGCGTGCCTGAGCTCTCGTGGACCGATTTCGGCGGACTCGTCTACACCGGCGACCCGTCACTGCTGGTCAGCCAGCTGCTCGGTATCCTGGTGACGCTTGCGTTCGTCATCGTGGGCGGACTCGTGATCGGGCTCGTGGTGAAGGCTGCGTTCGGCGGCACCCTGCGCGTGAGCGAGCAAGAAGAAGCGCTCGGCCTCGACGTGGTCAACCACGGCGAGAGCGCGTATCCCGCATACCTGGGCATGGACTAAGGAGGAACCGGATATGAAGCGAATCATCGCAATCGTTCGCCCCGAGAAGATGGAAGAGCTGAAGGACGCCCTGTTCGCAGCCGACGTATCAGGCATGACCATCGCCCAAGTGATGGGATGCGGCAACCAACATGGCTGGTCGGAATACTTCCGTGGAACCGAAGTGCTCCTGAACATGCTGCCGAAGGTCAAGTTCGAACTCGTTGTCGCCGACGACGATGCCGACAAGCTCGTCGATCTCATCTGCGAAACGGCCGCCACCGGAGATGTCGGCGATGGCAAAGTCTTCATCAGCCCCGTCGAGGAGGTCATCCGCATCCGCACCCGCGAGCGCGGCGAACAGGCAATCTAGCCAATAGGCCAGGAAAACTGTCCTTCCGACTCATTATTGCCATGATATTTCAAGGGGGTTAAGGGCGCGTTTCACTTGTTTGCCGCGAAACGGAACCGCAATGCGTTCGATGGAAAATCGAGACGTACGCACGGGAACGAAAAGAATCGGAGGCGCAGCAAGCATGTGCGGATTCGTGGGGTTCACGACAGTCGACTACGATGCCGACGCCAACCTCGCCATCGTGCGCGACATGGCCGACCGCATCAAGCACCGCGGCCCCGACGACGACGGCTACTACGTCAACGACCGCATCGCGATGGGCTTCCGCCGCCTGTCAATCATCGACCTCGAGGGCAGCAAGCAGCCCATGCGCAACGCCCAGGGTGACGTGACCGTCACGTT
>CACZIP010000195.1 GCA_902781245.1 uncultured Coriobacteriaceae bacterium
TCTCGAGCCATCGCGCGGAAACATTTTGTCAAGCAATGCCTTCTTAAGAACAACGAGTCTATCGTGCTTACGCTGATGAAGGGTGATGAGGTTGTCGAGGGAGGCGAAGAGCTCGCCAATCCGGCCTTGCTCTGCCTCGTTAACAGGCACCGTCAACTCGGTTTCGAAAAAGTCCGACGGGGCTATGTTGAGCAGCCCATGGTTCCTTGCGCCTTCCGCGGCAATCGCCTGTACGCCCTTATACCAGCGATCTGTTTCGTAGTACGTGACGAGGAATTGCGGGTCGATGCCCAAAGCCTCGAAAACGATATATAGAGTCGATACGCAGCCCTTTTCATATCTTTCGAGCCGCTTCACAGCACCCCAAGGGCTGTCACTCGACGTGCTCTTGTTGTAGGCGAACTCACCTTTGTTCAGGAGGTAGTAGCCGCTCAAGTCAGAGCTTGCCACACGGTTGTTGAAGAACTCCGTCTGGTCGACGAGACCATACTGTGCCGAGATGGTCAGCGGAAGCTGGGACTCGAGGTTCTCGTTCTTGCGAGTAACCCTTCGCGTGATGTCTCCCAACTTACGCTGTTCCCAAGGGTCAGCGAAACCCTCGAATCTGATTGCGGGAGTTGTGCTCATCGGTGCTCACCGCCAAGTAGCGCCGCAAGCTCGCGGATCCCCGCCATGTCGTACTCATCCCCTGTCAAAGCCCCCAACATGCCAACCAGCTCCGACTCCGCCGACTGGATCTGCCCGTCGATGTCGGCGTACGTCGTGGCGTACTTGTCGCGAAGCGATACCAGAGAGCCCATAAAGTCGTCGATGATGCCATCCGGTATGGCAGAAATGCTTCTCACGAGCGGATCGACCCACTTCGAACTCAGGAGCATCCGCGCGCTGTCGTCATCGAGGCCCTCGATTGCTTCCTTCGTCTTCTCCTCGAGGGCGGCTCTCAATGCCTTGACCGCCTTCTTGGTCTCCTTCTCCTCGTCGAAGAGCGAAGCAGCGCACTCGAGCCTCGATGGCAGCGAATCCTCCAAGCTACTCGAAGCGTCAAGATCTGCTTTGAGCCCCTTGATGACGCCCCTCAGTTTCGATGCGACGAGAGCATCTCCCGCCTCGTTAACGGCGTCGCCCGCATCAGCCTTGTCCTCATCGGTGAGCCCTTCGACTATTTCCGCAAGCTCGGAGGATATGGCGGAAAGCCTTTCCTCCAAGGACGCAACCTTAGACGCCTCGTCGGAGAGCAGTTCGGCCTGGACCAGGTCGAAGGGAAGGATCCTGCCGACCCACCCGTCCTGGACCTCGACCTCCTTGCCCTTCTGCTTCTTGAGGACCATGAGGGGATCGACGCGCCTAACGGACCCGAAACCCTCGGTTTGCAGCATCTCCAGATCTATCGATATCTGCTGCCACTGCTCGTCGAGCGCCTGGTACGCGTCATAGCGGTCGACAAGAGGCATGCCGTCTAGGCGGCCGAACAACTCGGCCGTGAGCTCGCCCTCCTCGGTGTCCCTCGACACCAGCGAAACCTCATCTACGAGCTCCTCGTAAAGCAATGCTCCCAAATCGGAGAAGCGGCCCTCGAAACCCCTTCGCCACGCCTGCACCGACGGGCTTTCGCGCACCGCGGCGGCGACGTCCTCGCGCACGAGCCTCAGGCTCGCGGGGTTGACCTGCTCGAACAGCTCCTCTCGAAGCCCCGGAAAAGCTTCCCAGTAGCGCCCAAGCGCATCCACCTCACTTGTGGGAATGCCGCCGAACATGGTCGCGTAGATGTCCCAGCCCTGCGCCTTCTCGGAGGAGTCCACGTAGCGTGGGATGTTGAGGTTGTAGTCGTTGGAACGCACCTCGGATTTGGGGACGACCCTGCAGAAGCGGTCGACGTCCTCGCGGGCCTCGTACGCATCGACGATGCGACGGATGTCGGATGCGCGCAGCTTGTTGTTCTTGCCCTCCTTCACGAATCCCTTCGAGGCGTCGATGATCAGAATGTCGTCGCGCACACGCTGCTTCTTGAGCACCATGATGATGGTGGGTATGCCGGTGCCGAAGAAGATGTTGGCGGGAAGCCCGATGATTGCGTCGATCTTGTCGTTTTCGACCAGGTTGCGCCTGATCTGCCCCTCCTCGCCGCCGCGGAACAGCACGCCGTGCGGCAGGACGATGCACATGATGCCGTCAGGCTGCAGGTGATAGAGGTCGTGCAGCAGAAACGCGTAGTCAGCCTTGGACTTGGGCGCGATGCCGTAGTCGTCGAAGCGCGGGTCCGGGACGTCGGGCGCGTCCCAGCGTTGCGAGTACGGCGGGTTCGACACGCATGCGTCCACGAAGAGCGGCTCGTACGTCTCGGGGTGCCCTTCCTCGAACCACGGCCAGTCGTCGGCGAGCGTGTCGCCGTTTCGCGTGACGATGTTGTCGGGCTGGATGCCACGCATGACGAGGTTCATGCGCGTGAGGTTGTAGGTGTTCTCCTTGAGCTCCTGGGCGTAGTACTTGATGCGCCCGGCATTTCCGGTCCGCTGCGCAACGGCCTGGCCGATGTTGATGAGCAGCGAGCCCGACCCGCTGGTGGGATCGTATATCTGGATCTCGTGCTTGTCCTTCAGGTGCCCCGCGACGATCTCGGACATGAGGACCGATACCTCGTGCGGCGTGTAGAACTCGCCGGCCTTCTTGCCGGCGTTGGCCGCGAAGTTGCTGATGAGGTACTCGTAGATGTAGCCGAGCACGTCGTAGCCCTGTCGGCCGTCCATGGGGATGTCCTTTATGAGGTGCAGAAGACCGCTGATCGCCTTCGTCCGCGCGCCGGACGTGTCGCCGAGCTTGGAGAGGCCGGTCTCCAGCGTCTCGAAGATTCTGTCGAAAACGTGCTTGTGGTCGGGGTTGACAAGGCGGCTGAACGCGGAGAGTGCATCGGTCACGTCAGAGACGTCGAAGTCCGCGCCCTTCGCAAGCCATGTCGAGTAGAGGTCCTCGTACGCGATGAAGTAGCCGATGTTGCGGCGCACGAACGAAACTGTGTCCGGGTAGTCCTCGGTGATGGAGGGCATGTCCTCGTCTTGCACTCCTTGCTCTCGAAGCCACACCTCCTCCTTTTCGGAGAGGAACTTGTAGAAGATGAACCCGAGGATGTAGTCCTTGTACTCGCTCGCCTCGATCTTCGAGCGCATCTCGTTCGCAGACGCCCAGATCTTTGCGGCCAACTGCTGCTTATTCATACGGCTACTCCTTGCTTCTGTACACGCTATCGAGGGTCTGCCCGCGGTCGTTGACCCACTCGGTCCAGCCGTTCTGGCTTCCGCCTAAAACGAAGACCGCCGCCGCAGACGGGCTGGGGAACTCCACGTCATCGTCGAGAACGGCTCTTCCTTCTTGGTCTCCGAACAGCTGTTGCCTTGCGTCGATTGCGCCCTTGTTCTTGATGATCTCCCTGGAAAGCTCTATTTCGGAGCCGGCGAGCACCGTGAAACGACCTGTATCCTTGTTGTACCTGCCAGATGCGCGCACACCGTTCTTCTTCGTGTGGAACACGGCGTTCACGACGCCCGGCGCCTCATCGACACGGTCAAGGTCGAACCCCAGCACCTCCATCCGAAAAAGAATGCTCTTGTGCAGGCTCTCGACTCGTTCCTCTTTGTAAGGATTAACACGCGGACAAGGTGTCGAGGCGTTGTCGGTCTCATAGGAGCCGTGCGTGCGGACATACTCGATAGCCTTCGCCTCGAGGGAATCAAGTACGTCCCTATCGATGTTGTTGTCGTCATCGAGGAACATGACCGCCTTGTTCCAGAACTCTTTCTTTGCCTTGTGGGCTTCGAGGCGGCTGAGCCCCTGAGTTGTTTGTCCCGCATAGACGCGGCTCAGAACGCCGTGGTCCTCGTCGAGCAGGTAGTAGATGCCGCGATAGGGCAAGTCGGGTAGCTTCTTGGCTTCGGCTAGCCTGTCCCTCGGGACGATAACCGTGACGAGCGACTCTCCTTCGATACGGCAAACGCGAATGCCGCTCGTCTCGTTGTCGATGAGCTGCATAATCATGGTCTTGAGGTTAATCATTTTCAGCCCCTCTTGCTCAGCTCTTGGATCATGCAGTTCCTCACGAAGGCGCTCAGACTCATGCCGCGCAACGCAGCGGCCTCTTTCGCCGATTCGTGCAGGTTGCCCGGTATCCTCAACGTTATCGTCGTCGCCTCCCCGTCGACCAGGTACTCCTGGATCTCCCTCTCGGTGGCGTTCTTCTCAACCAGCTCGGCATACCTCATCGCATGCTCCAGACCTCGTGGATGTAATACAAATTAAAGTATACCACCGCATGCGAGGCCAGACCCGTCTCTAGGCCTTCCGGTCAGGGTTTCCGCCATATACCACGCTACGCCCTTTTC
>CACZIP010000196.1 GCA_902781245.1 uncultured Coriobacteriaceae bacterium
GAGCGCTTTGACGTAACCGGTGTTGGGTTCGACGACCGCCATCGCGACTTCCATGCTGTCATACAGCGATGCGCGCTTGTCGGCACATGCTTCCTCAGCAAACTCCTGAGCCGCAACGTCAAGCGTCGTGTAAACCTTCAAACCACCTTTGAGAATGTCCGTCTCGGACAAACCGTAGTTGTTGTAGAGCAGGTAACGCACATAGCTCGCGAAATACGGATAGGCAATGATGCCGTCGTCGGAGATGCTCGTAAGATGCAACTCGATCGGCTCTGCAACGGCTTGTTCGTATTCTTCGTCGGTAATCATGTGTTCGCCAAGCATGCGTGAAAGCACGATGTTGCGACGCTCGAAAGCATGCTCGGGGTATTGAATCGGGTCGTTATAGGTCGGCGACTGCGGAAGGCCCGCGATCATCGCCGCTTCTCCAAGCGTCAAATCTGCAGCACTCTTCGAGAAGTACCGATGAGCAGCAGCCTCGACGCCGTACGCGCCGGCACCGAAGTTGACCGTGTTCAAGTACATGAGCAGGATTTCGTCTTTCGAGTACATGTCTTCGAGCTGGGTGGCGATATAGGCTTCGCGAACTTTCCTCTTGATCGAAATCTCATCCATTTCGTTAGCAAGAATGGTGTTGCGCACGAACTGCTGCGTGATGGTCGAAGCACCTTCAAGGCGACCACCTGTGAGGTTGTTGATGAGAGCGCGCATGACGCCATAGTAATCAACACCTGAATGCTCGTAGAAACGCGCATCTTCAACTGCGATGATGGCATTGATAAGCTTCGGATCGATCTGACCGATTTCGACTGGCTCACGATATTCAAGCTGCAGTCGAGCAATGACCGTCTCTCGGTCAGACGCATAGACATACGTGGGCATGGCAATGTTGAACGCATCGGAGCTCTTGTAGTCGGGAAGATCTTCGAACCATGAGCTGAGAACCACCCAGGCGCCGATGCCAAGCATACCGACGAACGCAAGCACGATAGCCAGAACGCTCAAGCCGCCGGCCAGCGACCGCTTCTTATTGACACCTTGTCTTCTCTTGATGGAACGGGAACTCACGTTTGCCTCTCATTAACTGCGTTTAACGCGTTACCTGTCCGCGCATATTGTACATCGCCACAATTCGTACCAAACAAACCGTTGAATAACAACTAACCGATTTGCTCGAGAAATCGTTCGTCATCTTCCATTGCTTGCTCAACGAGCGCCATTTGCTCACGAATTGCAGCTCGGCCCGTACCGCCTTCGGTCGTGCGCGCGTCGGCAATAACCCGAGAATCGAGCAGCTCGATAACATCAGGCTCGAACAGATCGCTTTCGTTCTTGAAATCGTAGAGCGACAGGTCTTCAAATTGGCAACCGCCACGCTGCTCGCACAACAGCACGAGATGACCGACAACTTCGTGGGCCCGCCTGAACGGCAAACCTTTTTTGACCAAGTAATCTGCCAAATCCGTTGCGGCCAGATAACCCTTGCCAACCTGATGTTCCATCGCCTGTTCGTTCACGGTCATCGTCGATATCATGCCCGCCATGCAGGTGTAGCAATCCTCGAGCGTTCGCGCAGCGTCGATGGCACCTTCCTTGTCTTCCTGCAAATCTTTGTTGTAAGCCAGCGGAAGGGCCTTCATCGTCACAAGCAGCGCCACCAGATCGCCGACCACTCGACCTGTTTTGCCGCGAATGAGCTCTGCAAAATCGGGGTTCTTCTTCTGCGGCATGATGGACGACCCGGTCGAAAACGAGTCGGACAGTGTAATGAATCCGAATTCGGATGTCGACCACAGCACGACCTCCTCCGCCAATCGCGACAGATGCACGCACGAAACGCTGGCAGCATACGAAAGGTCGAGCAAGAAATCGCGATCGGACACTGCATCGAGGGAATTAGGGGTGACCGACGCGAAACCGAGCTCGTCAGCCGTCATGTGTCGATCGAGTGGATACGTTGTTCCTGCCAACGCAGCCGAACCCAGCGGATTGACGTCGGCAGCATCACGGGCGGCGGCCAAACGCTTAAAATCGCGGCCAAGCATCCATACGTACGCAAGCAAATGATGCGAAAGGAAAATCGGCTGTGCATGTTGCATATGCGTGTAACCGGGCAGTACGACGTCGAAATGCTTGTTTGCCTGGTCGACGAGAGCGCGGCGTAATTCGAGATTGGCATGCATGAGATCGGTGCAACGTTGCTTGGCGAAAAGGTGCGTGTCAGTGACGACCTGGTCGTTTCGCGAACGACCTGTGTGCAAGCGAGCGCCCGCCTCTCCGATATCCGCAATGAGGGCTTTCTCGATGGACATATGAATGTCTTCATCGTTGATGTCGAACTCGAACTCGCCCGCTTCGATGCGCTGCTGAATGCGGTCGAGCCCGTCGCGAATCGCCTGGGCATCTTCCTTGCTGATCACGCCCTGCTCGCCGAGCATACGTGCATGGGCTTTCGAACCAGCGATATCCTGGGCGTACAACTGCTTGTCGATTGGCAACGATGCGCCGAATCTTTGCGTGAATTCGCTCACGTTTTCGGTGAAACGGCCTGACCACAGTGCCATAAACTCCCTCGTTTCTAACGGCGCGACCCAGGTCGAGCCCGGGTCGCGTCAAAATTGGTCTTTTTTCCGCCGCTATTTATCGGCGTTGAGCTGACGGTTTTGGGCCCATGTCTTTGCAGGCAGAGCGAACAGCTCGATGAAGCCAGCGGACGATTCGTGGTTGAAGGTATCGCCCTTGTCATAGGTGGCCAATGCGTAGTCGTAAACCGAGTAATCGGACTTGCGGCCAACGACCGTGCAGGTGCCCTTGTAGAACTTGACGCGCACCGTACCGGTGACATGCGTCTGCGTTGCCTTGATGAAGCCATCAAGAGCCATCTTCAACGGTGCAAACCACTGGCCGTAGTAGACAACTTCAGCCCATTTTTGCTCGATGCCGAGCTTGTAGTGCAGCACTTCACGCTCGAGGCACATGTCTTCAAGCGCCTTGTGCGCCGTGATGAGCGTGAGGGCAGCAGGCTGTTCGTAACATTCGCGGCTCTTAACACCCACAAGACGGTTCTCGATCATGTCGATGCGGCCATAGCCATTGCGACCCGCAATCTCGTTGAGCTTGTAGATGATGTCGATGTAGCTCATCTGCTGGCCGTCGAGAGAAACTGGGACGCCCGCCTCGAAGCCAATTTCGACGTATTCGGCTTTGTCGGGAGCGTTCTCAGGAGAATCGGTCATCGTGTAGATATCCTCGGGCGGCTCGTTCCATGGATCTTCGAGCACGCCACACTCGATAGCGCGACCCCACAGGTTGTCGTCGATGGAATACGGCTTGGCATTGGTGACGGGCACGTCGATACCATGCTGGGCAGCCCACTCGATTTCCTCGGGACGGGTCTTGAACGGCCACTCGCGTACAGGAGCGATGATCTTGATGGACGGATCGAGCAGCCAGACGCTGGTCTCGAAACGGACCTGATCGTTGCCCTTGCCCGTGCAACCATGCGCGATGTATTTCGCACCATGCTCGTGAGCGATGCGCACGAGATGCTTGGAAATGACAGGGCGCGTAAGAGCGCTGAGCAGCGGGTACTTGTTCTCGTAAAGAGCATTTGCACGGATGGCATCGGTCAGATACTCGTCAACGAGCTCTTCGCGCATGTCAACGACGTATGCTTCGATGGCGCCGGTGCGCAAGGCCTTCTGGCGAACAGCCTCGAGACCTTCGTGCTCCTGTCCAACTTCACCGACGACGGCAATGACGTCCATGTTGTGCTCGTCCATGAGCCATTTGATGCAAATGGACGTGTCGAGGCCACCCGAATATGCGAGTACGACCTTTTCCCTATCTGCCATGTTTTCCTCCTATTTAATCCAACCGTGCTTTATCACGGCAAAGAGACGTAACCGATATTCTACAGCAGCTCGCTCAATCGCGCGATGAGGGAATCGACATCGCTTTGCGTGCAAACAAGCGGCGGCAGGAAGCGCAGTGTATGCGGACCGGTCGCGTTGAAGACCAGACCCGCTTCCAGACCGGAGAGCACAATGGCGTTCGCGTCGAGACCTTCGGCCAAATCGACGGCCACCATAAGACCCGCCCCGCGGACCTCTACGACCTGCGACAGCTCGGCAAGCTGCTCACGGAAATAGGCGCCCACCTTGGTGACGCTGTCGGCAATGCCCTCGGCCGCAATGGTGTCAAGCACCGTGTTGGCTGCCATGATAGCCAGGCAGCTGCCGCCGAACGTCGAGCCATGGATACCGGGCTCGAACACTTTCGCCACGCTGGTCCGCGCCGCACATGCACCCATGGGAACGCCTCCAGCGATGCCCTTTGCCATGGTGACGATGTC
>CACZIP010000197.1 GCA_902781245.1 uncultured Coriobacteriaceae bacterium
AGAATGCAACCGGTTCCGGGTGATGCTGCGTTCGCTCGGGCGGGCTGAAGCCCGCGCCTCGCAAACGCAGTCGTGACACCAACAATCGGCACACTACCGATTTACCACTTATTGACCCTATAGCTGGTCGATTAAGCACGCGCTCAGCGAGATGATTTGCCGAACGCTCAGTAAAGAACGAATAATACGAGGTACCCGTACGCCTTCGCCAATGCTTGAACCCAGGAAAGTTGAGCCATATGACCGACGGTAAGCCGATGGTAGGTAAATACATCGGACCGAGGATGAGCGACTGAATCGTATGGCCGTATTCATGAACGAGCAGCGACTCGTCGACGGATTGTTCGGCTTCCAGCGCATTGTCTGACCCGTTCATGAAAACGAAAGGCCCCGACGACAGCGCTTTGTGCGAGTTCCACGTCGTGACGATTGCGCCATGGTAGCGGAAGCGGGGTCGGCCGCGATGCGCTAGCAGTACAGCAAGTCCGACGAGAGTCTGCGGAAAGCCCCAAACGGTTTGGGCGATGACGTAGGCTGAATCACGCATGTCCTATCTTTCTTTTCCAGCCTCATTCGATGGTGGATGTTCGTTTCCGAGAAGGTAATATACAAGGCTATGAACCTTCAGCTTGAACATGTTTCCAAATCGTTTGGCGCACGCCTGCATATCGAAAAGGGGTGCGCTTTCCTCGTTTTGGGGAATGAAAGAGATATGAGCGTTGAATAGCTTGTCGGGATGGGGCTGCTATCCATGCGTACAATAAATAGCACAACGAATTCGGCAAAAAGGATGCGCCAATGAACACCGATGATTGCATTGTGGAAACGTCCGAAAAAACGCAAGTGGATAATGAGATTGTCGGTCAGGCATCGCGCGACGACTTGATGGCAAACGATCCAGCTCGCGATGACCTGCTGATCTTGGTGGACGGCAGGGACCGCGAAATCGGGACCGCCACGAAATTGCAGGCCCACGTGGAGGGGACGCTTCATCGGGCATTTTCGGTCGTGCTTCTGCGCGATGGGGCGGAAGGCCCAGAGTTGTTGCTGGCCAAGCGCTCGATGGCGAAATATCATTCGGGGGGTTTGTGGGCTAATTCCTGCTGTTCGCATCCTCGTGTTGGCGAAGAAACCATCGAGGCAGCCTACCGGCGCGTGCGCGAAGAGCTCGGGTGCGATGCGGTCGATTTACGTGAAATCGCGGCGTTTGCATACCGAGCTGAATTCGAGAACGGGCTTTGCGAGCATGAATACGACCATGTTGTGATCGGCTGCTGCACGGGTGATATCGTGCCCGACCCCGCTGAAGCGAGCGATGTTCGCTGGATTGACTTCGATACGCTCGCATCCGAGCTGATGAGCGAACCAACTAAGTTCGCGGCATGGGCGCCTATGGTGTTCACCATGACGATGGCGGCTGTAGAAGCGCGGTAAAGCCATGCGCGCTATCAGGTAAAATACGTAGGCTATGATTCTTCAGCTTGAACATGTTTCCAAATCGTTTGGCGGGCGCACGCTGTTCGCCGACGCGACAATACGTCTCGAGGAATACGATCGCCTTGCGCTCGTCGGCCCCAACGGTGCCGGCAAGACTACGCTGCTGCGCATCATCTCGGGCGAGGAAGACGCCGATTCTGGTCGCATCGTGTTAGCAAAGGATGCGCGCATCGGCTACCTCGAACAGGAGGCTATCGAGATGGGGGAGAACCCCATCTTCGAGGAGGTTCTCTCGTCGCAAGTCGAGATTCTCGAGGCCGAGCGTCGCCTCAAAAAACTCGAAGCCGAGCTCGGCGCCAACCCGACCGAACAGCAGCTGGCTGCGGCGGGTCGGGCGCGCGACAACTACGAGATTCTGGGTGGTTACACCATTGAGTCGAAGGTTCGTTCGGTGCTGTTCGGCCTTGGGTTCAAGGAGGACGACCTCAATCGCTTGACCAGCGAGTTCTCGGGTGGTTGGCAGATGCGCCTTGCACTGGCAAAGCTGCTTGTACGCAACCCCGAAGTGCTGCTGCTCGACGAGCCGACCAACCATCTCGACCTCGAGAGCGTGCGCTGGCTCGAGAGTTTCCTGCGCGGCTACACCGGCACGGTCATCGTCGTGTCGCACGACCGCGCCTTCATGGACAACATGGTCGACCGTGTTGCCGAGATCGATAACGGCCAGGTCATCCTCTACAAAGGCAATTACACGGCTTACCTGAAGGCGCGCGAGCAGCGCATCGAGCAGCTGCGCGCCGAACAAAAGCAGCAGCTTGAGGAGATTGCGCGTCTTGAAGCGTTCGTCGAGAAGTTCCGCTACAAGGCTACAAAAGCCCGCCAAGCGCAAGATCGCGAAAAGAAACTCGAGCGCCTGCGCCAGAACCTGGTGGCCATCCCCGAAGAGCGCAAAACCGTGCACTTCAACTTCCAGCAGCCCGATCGCACGGGCGATGAGGTGGTGAAGGCGCGCGGCCTCGTGAAGCGTTACGGCGACAACACGGTTTACGACGGGCTCGATTTCTCGCTATACCGCGGCGAGAAGGTGGCGCTCGTCGGCCCCAACGGTTCGGGCAAGTCGACGTTGCTCAAGATGATCGCCGGCGCACTCGAGCCCGATGCGGGCACGATCGAGTATGGCGTCCGCGTGTCGAAAACATACTACGCGCAGCATCAGCTTGAGGAATTGAATTCTGGCAACACCGTGTTCGAAGAACTCGACCGTGTGGCACCCGGTTGGACGATTGCCCAGGTGCGCACGTTGCTCGGCGCGTTCCTTTTCAACGGCGACGACGTCGACAAGAAGGTAAGCGTGCTATCGGGCGGCGAGAAGAGCCGTCTCGCGTTGGCGAAGATGCTCGTGGCGCCGCGACCGCTGCTCTGCCTCGACGAGCCGACCAACCATTTGGACATTTCGAGTGCCGACGTGCTCGAGCAGGCGTTACAGCACTTCGACGGCACGATCTTGCTCATCACTCACGACAGGCACCTCATCCGCAGCGTGGCCAACCGCATTGTCGAGGTCAAGCCTGGCAAGGTCACCAACTTTGCAGGCAACTACGATTACTACCTGTTCAAAACCGGGCAGGTCGACGAGGACCGCTCGACGGTCGATGAATCCAAGGCCGCAGGCAAGGGCAAGTCGGGTACGCTGGGCCAGCATTCCCAAGCGACTTCCAGCGTTACACGCGCGGGGAAAAGCGTCAAGGCAGACAGCAAGTCGACCGACACGAAAGTGACGGTGCGCCGTCATCGTGGAGAGAAGCAACCGGTCTCGGAGTTGAAGCCTCTGACGGCAGAGAAGGGCTCGGCTCCAAAAACCAAGGAACAGAAGCGCCGCGAGGCAGAAGCCCGCAACCGCGCCTACGCTGCACTTAAGAACCACCGCAAGCGCATCGAAGAGCTCGACAAACAGCTCGAGCGCGATAACGCGCGCATGCAAGAGGTGTTGGCGTTGCTCGCAGATCCCGATTTCTACACACGCGAGGAGAACACGTCCGACATCATTGCCGAACACGCGAAACTCAAGCAGCGTATCGAGAAAACCGAGGAAGAGTGGCTCCTCCTGAACGAGGAGCTCGAGGAAGAAATGGCACGGCAGCAAGCCAATGCTTAACGTTGTCCTCATAGAGCCCGAGATTCCGCAGAACACGGGCAACATCGCTCGAACCTGCGCATGCACGGGCGCGCGTTTGCACCTCGTCGAGCCGATGGGTTTCCGCCTCACGCAGCGCAATCTTGCACGGGCAGGTTGCGATTACTGGGACGAGGTCGAGATTGTGCGCTGGTCGTGCGTCGACGAGTTCTTTGAAGCGCATGGTGCAGATGAGCTGCACCTGTTCACGGGTCGCACGAATCGCAACTACGTTGACGTTGCGTATGGTGCTGACGCTTTCCTGCTGTTCGGCCGCGAGAGCGCGGGCATCGACCCTGCGATTCTCGACCGCTATGCCGATTGCTGCGTGCGCATTCCCATGCGCGAAGGCTTGCGCAGCCTGAACCTTTCCAACGCTGTAGCCATCGCGACATACGAGGCATTGAGGCAATCAGGCTTCGCAGGACTCGAATAAAGGGCTCGAGCAAGAAAGACAGAGGTTAAGCCCCTGTCTCATTCGCACGCGACTTCTCGCAATCTCAGCCAAATTCGCTCTAAAATTCGTCCCAGATGTCCCTCAGAATCTGGAGCTGTTTTTCGTCCCTGTGCCAATCGTCGCGATTGGTGGCGATTGCTTTTTTCAATAGCGGCCTGACCGATTCCGCTCAGCGTTAGTATCCACGATGTGGATATAGCTCTGATGCGCGCTGTGAAGCTTGGCTATCTCAGATTGCCTGAATTGATTTAACTTGTTTACAGCCGTCATTATGA
>CACZIP010000198.1 GCA_902781245.1 uncultured Coriobacteriaceae bacterium
CGCCCGTACGACCTCGCCGGCACGCTCATCACCATGGGTCGCGATTAGCGTAACGATATCGTCGTCCAAGACATCAATGCGAGCCGCAAGCACGCCGAGCTGCGTCTCACGACGCAGGGTATCTGGACCATCACCGACATGAAATCGATGAATGGAACGCTCGTGAACGGGATCTCAATCGCGTCGCACCCCCTGTACCCGGGCGACGTCGTCACAATCGGCAAAACCGATTTCCAGTTCACGGTTTACTAGCCGCTCGCCTGAAACCAACCGGGGCGTCGAAAGGCGCCCCTACGACAGAACATCCCACCGAACGAACCTAAAACGAACCACGTTATGAACCAAATCCGCACGACACAAGGGAGGCATCATTGATAGACGTCGTTTTGCTCATCGGACGTCTGCTCTTCGTCGCATTGCTCTACCTGTTCCTCTTCGCCATCATGCGCACGGGAATCGGTCTGGTGCGCGGCCAGCGCAAGAAGGAGCGCACTTGGAACCTCTCGGTCGAGAAAGGCCCCAAGGAGCTACGAGGCGTATCAATCGTCGTACGCGGCCCCGTCATCGTGGGTCGCTCCCCCAATGCAGACATCGTCATCGCAGCCGGCTACGTTTCGGCGCGTCATGCACGGTTCACGCTCATGGGCCAAAACCTGTTCGTCGAGGATCTAGGCTCGACGAACGGAACCACCGTCAATGGTCAACGCATTTCCGATCCGGTTGCGCTGTCTGAAAACGATGTCGTCACCATCGGCGACGTCTCGATTCGCGTGAGGCGCAACTAAATGGCAAAATCGAGCTCATATCGTTCCACTGAACGCACGCGCACAGGTGCAGTCACCCAGTTCGGAAGCCGAACCGATATCGGTTGCGTCCGTGAGCAGAACGAGGATTCGCTTATCGTGACTCCTCCGCTGTTCGTCGTTGCCGACGGCATGGGAGGTCACGCAGCCGGCGAGGTCGCTTCCGAAATCTGCGTCAAAACTGTTGCGGATTGCGCGCCGAAACATGCAGACGCCGAGGAACTCGGCAAAGCTGTCGAGCAGGCGAACCGCGACATCATAACCGCTGCCCTCACAGGCGAAGGCCGCGAGGGCATGGGCACGACCTGCACGGCCGCCATGCTCGAAGCTGACAAGCTCGTTATAGCCCAAGTGGGTGACTCGCGCGCCTACCTGCTGCATGGTGGGAAACTTTCGCAAATCACGCGCGACCATAGCCTCATGGCCAACATGATCGAATCGGGCCAAATCACGCCCGAGGAAGCGCGCTTCCATCCAAACCGTTCGGTCATCACGCGTGCGTTGGGCAACGATCCCGACATGGTGCCCGACCTTTACGAAATCCGCGTCGAAGCAGGCGACCGGCTCATGCTGTGTTCCGACGGTTTGACGTCGATGGTCGAAGATGCAGACATCGAGGCGATCATGAACCGCGTTGCCGACCCGCAACGATGCGCCGCCGCCTTGGTGAACGAGGCCATTGCCGCAGGCGGCACCGACAACGTCACCGTCGTCGTAGCCAACGCCATCGGCCTTGGCGACAAAGCCCGCCGAAAAGTCAAACGCCGCACGTTCATCACCGTCGCATTTGTCATCCTGCTGCTCATCGGCATAATCGCCGCCGCCGCATGGGGCGGGTACACCTATCTCCACAACACGGCGTATCTCACCGAAGAAGACGGCAAGGTCGCCGTCTATCGTGGCGTACCAGGCGACGTGCTGGGCTTCTCGTATTCAGAACTCGTCGTGGTATCAAACGTCGCCGTCGATGATTTACCTCCATCCGCAGCCGAGAGAATCCGCGAAGGCATGCGTGTGTCGAGCGTTGAGGAAGCTGAAGAGCTCGTCGAGACGTACAAGGAAGACCTTGAGTCTAAGTCCAAGGAGGCCTCGACCGCATGACGCGCCGCAATCTCGAGCTCATATTGCTGTGCGTGGGAGCGCCAATCGTAATCCTGTTGTTTGCGATGCTTGCGCTCAACCAAGGCCAGCAGCTCGGATGGACCACGCTCGGCGTGCCCATCGGGATTTTCGTCGCGTTCATCGTGGCGCATATCGCCGTGCGCTTTTTCGCAGCCGATGCTGATCCAGCTATTTTGCCGCTTGTGTTCGTGTTGGCGGGCATCGGGATAGCCTTTGTGACGAGATTAGCTCCTGATCTTGCATACAACCAGGTCATTTGGCTATTCGTCGGTGTTCTCTGCATGATTCTGATACTCGCCTTCTCGCGACGGCTCGAGAAGCTTGCGAACTACAAATACACATTGATGGTTCTCGGCTTCATCTTGCTGCTCTCGCCCCTCGTTCCCGGGCTTGGCCAAGAAATCTATGGAAGCCGCATCTGGTTGTCCATCGGACCGCTCTCGTTCCAGCCTGGCGAGCTTGCGAAGGTCGTCATCGTGCTGTTCCTCGCGAGCTACCTCGCATCCAACCGAGAGCTTTTGTCGGTGTTCACATGGAGGATCGGGCCGTTCCGCCTTCCCGACCTCCAGACCATCGCGCCGATGCTCGTCATGTGGGCGATTGCATTGCTCATCGTCATCTTCGAAAAAGACCTCGGTAGCGCTCTCGTGTTCTTCTTCGTGTTCCTGGCGATGCTCTATGTTGCCACGGGCAAGAAGTTCTACCTGGTCATCGGTTTCATGCTCATGATTCTCGGTTGCGTTGGAGCCTATATGGGTTTCGCGCACGTGCAGGTACGCGTGGCCAACTGGCTCGACCCGTTTGCCGACCCTCAGGGCGCCGGCTACCAGATGCTCCAAGGCTTGTATTCGATGGCTGATGGCGATTTGTTCGGCGTCGGAATCGGGCGCGGCTTGGCTTATCAGATTCCCGTCGTCGAGAGCGACTTCATTTTCGCAGCGATTGCCGAAGAATGCGGCCTTATGGGCAGCGCGGGCGTTCTGCTCGTTTACCTGAGCTTCGCAATCCGCGGATACTTGACAGCTGCACGTGCAAAAAGCGATTTCAGTTCGATGGTTGCCGTCGGCCTTACGACCACCATCGTGCTGCAGGCGTTCATCATCGTCGGCGGCGTCACGAGGCTCATTCCACTGACAGGCCTCACCTTGCCATTCGTCAGCCAGGGAGGATCCTCGCTGCTGTCCAGCTTCATCGCAGTCGGCTTCCTGCTGAGATGCGGTGATGAGGGAACGGGCGTCGACCAGGAGATGGCAACTACCGGCATGCTGCACTCGAACAGCGTGCTCGGCCGCGTCTCGCTCGGCAAGCGCCTGACAACGTCGCTCATCATCCTGTCCACACTGATCGTGTTGCTCGTTGCAAACCTGACGATGATCATGGTCGTGCAAGCACGCGAATACCAGAACATGCCTGGCAACAACCACACGCTGGCCAAAGAGGCGACCGTCAAACGCGGGACCATCATGACATACGACGGCACCACGTTGGCGGAGAGCGTCCTCTTGGATGATGGCACATATGAACGCACCTACCCCGCTGGAAACCTGGCTTCGCAGGTCGTGGGCTACTACTCGACGAAGTACGGTATGAGCGGCATCGAAGCGAGTGAAAACGAGGCGCTTGCCGGCGAGCAGAACTTCGCCAGCTGGCTCGACGTGCTCAACACCCAGGCGGGAATCACGCAACCAGGCAACGACGTTGTGCTGACCATCGACTCGACCATCCAAAACGCTGCTCAACAGGCACTCGAAGGGTACACCGGCGCATGCGTCGTCATTGATCCGAAGTCGGGTGCAGTGCTTGCCATGGCGTCGTCGCCGACTTACAACGCCGCTGATTTCGAAGCGGTTCTCGATGCAGCCGCTGAAGGCGACTCGACAACCGCGCTTCTCAACCGCGCAACCCAATCTCAATACGCTCCTGGATCGACGTTTAAGATCATCACGCTGTCGACTGCATTCGAAAACGACATCGCTAACGAGAGCTCCGTCTACAGCTCACCGGGTCAGATTGAACTTGGCAATGCTACCGTACGTAACTTCGATGGCAATGACTATGGCATGTTGACGCTCGCCCAAGCAACCGCCTATTCATCCAACACGGCATTTGCCCAACTTGGTGTTGAAATCGGTGCAGAAACGCTTGTCGCAGGCGCCGACAAGTTCGGCTTTGACAAAGACATCGATTTCGAGCTCCCGCTCGCTTCTTCAATCATGTCAAGTCCGAAAGAAATGAGTGTTTGGGAGACTGCTTGGGCAGCCGTCGGCCAACCCGTCGGCGACGAAGCAGAGGCGGGCCCCGTCGCGACTGTGCTCGAGATGGCTATGGTTGGATGCGCCATCGCAAACGACGGCACGATCATGCATCCATATCTTGTCGAGGGCATCTACAACGCCAACGGCCAGCG
>CACZIP010000199.1 GCA_902781245.1 uncultured Coriobacteriaceae bacterium
GCTGCCGAAGAAGCTGCAGCTCCGGCGGAAGCCCCGGCAGAAGAGGCTGCTGAATAAGGATGGCCTCCCTTTTCGACGAACTGAGAGTCGATTCGATGACGGCGCGCAACCGTGTGGTGCGTGCCGCCACTGCAGAGTCGCTTGCAACGAGCCAAGGCGCTCCGAGCGAGCGGCTCGTTTCTTTGTACCAGCAGCTTGCTGCTGGTGGCGTTGGCACGATCATCACGGGATATTCGTATGTTTCTGCTGATGGGAAGCCATCCGAGTATGCGCTTTCATTGTGTGATGATCGCCTCGAATCTGAATATCGCGCGTTGGTTGACGCTGCCCACGATGGTGGAGCGTGCATCATCGCGCAGCTCGTCTACGGCGGCTCGAAGAGCAAGCTTGCCGCCGACGATCCTCGACGGATAACCGTGTTGAAATCCGGGAATGTAGGTTCGGCTTCGGCTGGACTCCAAGACGCTGCGATTGCGGTTTCGCCTGGGGTTTGTTCCGAGCTTTCAGCAGGAGTCCATGATGTTGCGCCCAACGTTCGCGTTGTCGAGCCGTCTGCTAGACCCAACGTTCGTATCGTTGGACCTTCTGCTGTGCCCAACCCTGCAACGGGGCTCGTGCCTCGCGAAGCGTCGTCTGCTGACCTTGCGCGCATCGCGTCGCAATTTGCCGATGCAGCAGCCCGAGCGAAGCGTTGTGGCTTCGATGGCGTCGAAGTCCATGTTGCCCATGGCTATTTGCTTGGTCAGTTCCTGAGTCCTTTCTTCAACAGGAGAACCGACGAGTACGGTGGTTCCATCGAGAATCGTGCGCGTTTCGCATGCGAGTGCATCGCAGCTGTGCGCGAGGCAGTTGGCGATGGCTTTCCCATTTTTGCAAAGCTGAACAGCTCGGATAAGCGCGACGGCAGCACAGGGCTTGTCGAAGAAGACAGCCTTGTTGTCGCCGGCATGCTCATCGATGCAGGGGCGAGCGCCATCGAGGTTAGCGGCGATTGGCATGCATTCAATGCCGGAGACGCGTTCGATGGCCCGTTCTTCGGGAGCTACGGCGCACGTTTGGCACGCATGATCGATGCGCCCGTCATCGTTACCGGTGGATGGCGCGATCCTCGCAAGGCAGAGCGTTACCTTGACGAGACGAGCGTTGCTGCAATCGGGGTGAGCCGCCCGCTCATTTGCGAGCCTGACCTGCCCTTGAAGTGGGAGTCAGGGGCGCTTTATCCGTCCCGGTGCACATCGTGCAACCATTGCGCGAAAAGCTCCGGCATCCCGTGCGTTTTCAATAAGGAATAAGCGCGGCTTTGCTTGTGGGCGGTAGCGTGCCGATTATTGGTGCCGCGAACCCGCTCGAGAGGCTTGGGCTCATGCATTTGCACGGTTTCAAAGTAAAAATGCCAAAAAATCGAGGATATCTGAGGATTTGGGGTCATTTTTCACACCCCGAGAAATACTTGACCCGCAAATGTCCAGTTCAGAGAGTGCGAAAAAAAACGGTAACAATTGTCACCCCGAACAATCCTCAGACATCCTCGATTTTTTGGCAGAATTGCTTTAAAACTGTGCAAGCGTTTCATCCGAAGGCTTGAAACAGGGTCAACTCGCCAAGAGCGACCAAAGAAACGAAGGGCACGATGAACAAATCACTGCGCGCAGACGCCGACCGCATCGTTGAAGAGGCCATCGCGGCCGTTCTGCCCGATGCTGCTGTCCAGCGTGCTTTGGAAGGACGCGTCTTTCCTGGGCGCGTGTTGTTGGTCGCGGCAGGCAAAGCTGCTTGGCAGATGGCTGCCGCAGCTGTTGCGTGCTTGGGCGAGCAAATCGAGCAAGGTGTCGTTGTCACCAAGTACGGGCACGTCATGGGGCCGATAGATCGGTGCACATGCTACGAAGCGGGCCATCCGGTGCCTGATGAGAACTCCTTCATCGGAACACGGGCCGCACTGGACTTGGTGCAAGAGCTGAACGCGACCGACACGGTGCTCTTCCTGCTCAGCGGCGGTGGAAGCGCGTTGTTCGAAGATCCACTGGTGCCGGCGGACGAGTTGCAGGACGTCACGCGCCAGTTGCTCGCATGTGGGGCCAATATCGTCGAGATGAACATCATAAGAAAGCGTTTGAGCAGAGTGAAAGGTGGACGTTTCGCCGAGCATTGCGCTCCAGCTAAGGTGCTCACGGTGGTGCTGAGCGACGTGCTGGGCGATCCGCTTGACATGATTGCATCGGGACCCGCGTATCCCGACAGCTCGACGGCGACCGATGCGATGCTCATAGCCTCGAAGTACAAGCTGCAGCTGTCGCAGCGGGCGCGACATTTATTTGAAAAAGGGACTCCGAAGAGGCTCGACAATGTCGAGACGATCGTGACGGGCAGCGTGCGCGAGCTGTGCGCAGCCGCGGCGCAGGCTTGCCAGAAGCTTGGTTACGAACCAACGGTGTTGACCGACCAGCTGAGTTGCGAAGCCAAGGAAGCTGGTCGCTATTTGGCCAACGTGTTGAAGGATCATGCGTGTGAGGCGGATGGTGCCAGCGCGGCGCAGCGGAAAGCGTTTATTGCAGGCGGCGAGACCGTTGTCAAACTCACTGGCACGGGCCTCGGTGGCCGCAACCAGGAGCTGGCGCTTGCGGCTGCCGACGAGATTGCGGACATGGAAGGTGCGGCGGTGTTCTCAGTTGGCAGTGATGGCACTGATGGGCCCACGGACGCAGCAGGCGGTTATGTCGATGGCGACACGAAAGCCGAGTTCGAGGCGCTGGGTATCGCGATTGACGACGTGTTGGCAAACAACGATTCCTACCATGCGCTCGAGAAGGTCGGAGGGCTTATCATCACGGGTCCAACGGGTACGAACGTCAACGATGTAGCGGTCGCGTTGTACGCGCCGGAATAAGTGAGCTGCTTACCGAATTCTCGGCGGCAAATGACTGTTCGAGAACGGTTTTGCATCGGCGATTTCCAATCGGATGCCGCGCATATAATGAAACCAATGCAGTACGACGACGATCGGAGACGATCATCATGGTGAAAGCATCGACACTGGCAACGCTGACGAAGCTGGCAAAAGCAGCGACGAAGGGCGGCACGGATCTCACGGCTCTCATCGAGGCTGCGAGTGTTGCTGTCGCAGCTGCAAATGCGCTTCTGAAAGAGGCGAAGCCGATACTCGACAACGTGGATACCGAGGCAGTGGCCGAGATGGCTAAGGCAACCATGCAGACCGCGGCTCAAGGCGCGGGCAAAGCAGGGAAGGCTGCCAAGGGCGCGGCTAAAGGAGCTGCCGACAGTGCAGCCGACACCGTCTCCGGAATCTTCACGAAGCTCGGCGAGGCCAAAGACGGCATCTTCGAGGACCTCGCGAAAACCAAGGGTGAGAAGGAGCTCAAGAACGCCATCAAGACTGCTCGTCAGACGGTGCTCGAGAATGCGACGACCACCATCACCGTCTCTGACCTTGCGAAGGCCAAGGAAAAAGCTGGCGAGAGTGCAATCGGCCCAATCAGCGACATGCCCGGATGTTTCGTCATCGCCACCTACAAGAAGATGGACTTCGACAAAGATCTGACCGATTACATCGGCATTTACGTCGGGCGTGCCGACAATGCAGATGCGGGCGTCGACCTCGCGATGTCGCGCGACGGCGATGCCGATGTCTACGCGGACGTGAAGTACAAGCAGAACGTCCACATCTACGTTTTCAACTGCATGCCTGCCGATCTCGACGAGCGCTACCTCGCCTTGATGCAAACGTTCACGGACGAGCGCCTGTACGCGTAAGCTGGGGCGCTGTCGCCAAAAGAGTTTGCAGAGCGTGTTTCTCAGACGAGCGCCTGTACGCGTAAGCTGGAGCACCACGAGCGCAATCAATCATCGGCGTCGTGACAGCCATCAATGCCCGCGATGCTTTTGTTTTCGCTTTTCCTGACGTTGCTCGAACCGCTCTTGCTTTTCTTGCTCGCGCTTCTCGCGCGCTTCCGTTTTGCGCTGCAATCCGATCGCTTCCCACTCCTCCGAAAGCGCTTGCTGGGCTTTGGTCGAAGGTCCGCGCTGCTTCAGCTCTCGAGCAGCCTCGCGTTGACGGCGTTTTGGATTGCTCGCCACTTTCACGGGTTCGTCGAATCCGATGGCTTCGGTAAAGCGAAGGTTGTTCCATTGTTCGCAGACGAGCTCTTGGATTTCCTCGGCCGCAGGTTCTGCGCCGAACACGACCCTGCATGCGCTGAGCTTTCCGCACTCGATGCGCTCGAACGTCCCCACCCAAAATTGGCCGTCGTAATATACGGTCAGGGTGGAGGATACCCTGATCTTCCGCATGGCGATATCCTCCTTT
>CACZIP010000200.1 GCA_902781245.1 uncultured Coriobacteriaceae bacterium
TTCAGAACGTCAAAGGCTATGAAAGGCTCATCAACGCATACCGGGAAGGCGGCGGCGTATCGATATTCATCACGGGCAGCAATTCCTATCTCCTGTCGGGCAAGCTTGCCACGCATCTGACCGGCAGGTATCTCGAGATGGAAGTCTCGACGCTAACTTATGAGGAATATGTCGGGATGAAGGCCTTCCTCGGAATCGCCCCGTCGCAAGACGAGTTCGTCCGCTATATCCACGACGGCGGTTTCCCGCTATCCGTCACGCTTGAGGACGACGAGAAACGAGGAATCTACATTCGCGGCATCATCTCCGAGATCTTCGAGGAGACGTGCGAGGACAAGCTCGTCCAGCCCATCTTCGTCACCGACCATCCGCTCGAGGTTTCTCCGCTGGCGAAGAAGAAGCCCGAGGATCCGAACATCACCGACCGCTTCGAGCTTTACATCTGCGGTCACGAGTACGCCAACGCCTTCAACGAGCTGAACGACCCGATCGACCAAGCCGAGCGCTTCCATGCGCAGGTTGCGGCAAAGGATTATGACGATGAGGCTATGGGCTACGACGGCGATTACATCCGCGCACTCGAGTACGGCATGCCCCCGGCTGGCGGCATCGGCATCGGCATCGACCGCTTGGTCATGCTGCTGACTGACAGCGAATCCATCCGCGACGTGCTGCTCTTCCCCTTGATGAGGGATGAAGCCTAAAACCGCAGCACACAACAACTGATTCGACCTGAAATGGCCCTCCCGAATTGTGGAGGGCCTTTTAGGTTTGTGAACCCCTTATGGGTATTGAAGGAAGCGTGTTGAAAAGGTAACGATTAAAAACTGGGTTTCACCTGGTGTTTTTGATTCTTCGTGCAGATTGCGTGCCCACCTTGTCAAGCCGAAGTGCTCAAAGCGTGTGCATATCGGACCCATCCGAATTTCTCTCCTATGCTCGTATGTGCCGGTCGGACCGATTCGTCGGAATCGAAGAATAAACGTCCCTTCCGATCGGCCAGGAGGAAATCCCATGACATATTTTAGTAAGCCCGCACATGCGGCGGCTTGGAGCGTTCGCGACTCGATTTCTCGTATCACTTCCGTTGCGCTGCCCGTTGCGCTCAGCATCGCGCTCCTTCCTTTGTTCACGGCCAATGTTGCACTCGCAGCGGATGCCAATCTCGCAGCAGGTCAGATCAATCAGACGGCCGTGTCCGATGCAACCGTGCAAACAGCTCAAATCGAGCAAGTTGAGGAGATCTCTACTCAGGTCGTAGAGCAACTCGAATCGTCTTTGAGCGCCAACATGGTGCTCCCATACGATCCTGCTGACATTGCTGCCATTGGCAACCAGAACGAGTCGGGGCACACCATCTGCTGCCCGTCGTACGCCTGTGCCTATGCCGATGCCGTTCTGGATGGCACGGTGAACGACCACAGCTACTACACGTGTTCTTGCTGCATGTGGCAGGATTGGGGCGGCGGCGGCTCGTCGTACCGTTGCGTCGGCAGCGACGAGGAGGTCCTGCGCGAGGCTTACGACCAGATTTCGTCAGGCAAGCCGGTCGTCACACACGTCAGCTGGGAATACGGTGAGCATTGGATTGCGCTTATCGGCTACCAGAACGTAACCGACCCCGACCATCTGACCCTCGACAACTTCATCGCGCTGAACCCCTCGGATGGTGCGCAGATCGTTGCCAGCTCTGGATATAGCCTGTACGGTGACGGTTGCCAGCACGTTTCGGAGCGGTAGGCGCGACTTCAAGGACATGCATTCCGTCGAAAATGCGACTCTTTGGACCAATGCTCTCATGGGCATTTCATAACGAGAAGTTGTCAAGTTAGCACTCCTATTATGGGAGTGCTAACATTTCTCACGAGCAAAAACGCGAGAGATAGGATAGGTATGTCTTTTGAGAAGTTCACCGACAAGGCACGCAAGGTGCTCGTGCTCGCACAAGACGAGGCACGCAACCTGCATCAGCCTTATGTCGGCACCGAGCATCTGTTGCTCGGTTTGATTCGCGAGAAGGAGGGTTTGGCGGCACAGGCGCTTGGGCGTCTCGAAGTTTCGTACGACGATGTCATCCAGGCCATTCGCCAGATCGTCGTAATCGACGAGGACACCGACGTCTCGGGTCACCTGTCGTTCACGCCGCGTGTCAAGCGCGTGCTCGAGAACGCGCTGCGCGAAGCCATGCAGATGGGCCAGAGCTACATCTCGACCGAGCATCTGCTGCTCGGCATCGTGCGCGAGGGCGAGGGCACGGCGCTCGATGTCCTGGCGCGCTTGGGCAAGTCGGGTGATGACGTGCGCTCGAGTCTGAACGACCTCGTGGGTCAGAGCCCCGTCTACGCAGGGCGCAACCCGTTCCAGCAGCAGGTCGCCCAGGGTTCGTCCGATAGCATGCTGCAGGAGTTCGGCACCGACCTCACCAAGAAGGCGCGCGAAGGCAAGCTCGACCCGGTCATCGGTCGTGCGGGCGAGATCGAGCGCATCATGCAGATTCTCAGCCGCCGCCAGAAGAACAACCCGATGATCATCGGCGAGCCGGGTGTCGGCAAAACGGCCGTCGTCGAGGGTCTTGCCCAGCTCATCGTGTCGAACCAGGTGCCCGACATCCTGCGCAACAAGCGTATCATCACGCTCGATGTTTCCGCACTCGTGGCCGGTTCGAAGTATCGCGGCGAGTTCGAAGAGCGCATGAAGAAGTGCATCAAGGAAGCCATGGATGCCGGCGATGTTATCCTGTTCATCGACGAGATCCACACCATCATCGGCGCGGGTTCGGCCGAGGGCTCCATCGATGCGGCTGCCATCCTCAAGCCGCCGCTGTCGCGTGGCGACATCCAGGTCATCGGCGCCACGACTATCGACGAGTTCCGCAAGCACCTCGAGAAGGACTCGGCGCTCGAGCGTCGTTTCCAGCCCATCACGATCGGCGAGCCCAACGAAGAGCAGGCCGTGCGCATCATGGAGGGCTTGCGAGACCGCTACGAGGCCCATCACCATGTGCATTTCACCGACGATGCCTTGCAGGCGGCAGTCCAGCTGTCCAACCGCTACATCCAGGACCGCTATCTGCCCGACAAGGCCGTCGACGTGCTCGACGAGGCCGGTGCGCGCATGCGCATCCGCAACATGACGCTGCCGCCCGAGATCCACGAGATTGACGACGAGCTGCGCCGCGTCAAGGGCGAGAAGGAACAAGCCATCGCCGACCAAGACTTCGAGACTGCAGCCAAGCTGCGCGATGAGGAAACCCAGCTGAAGGAACGCCGTGAGGCTGCCCAGAAGGAATGGGAGGAGCAGTCGAGCCAATCCGTCCAGGAAATCACGCTCAAGGACATCGCCGACGTTGTCTCCATGACTACGGGCGTTCCGGTTTCCAACCTTACCGAGGCTGAAACCGAGAAGCTGCTACGTATGGAAAGCGTGCTGCACGAGCGCATCGTCGGCCAGGACGAGGCCGTCACGGCGCTGTCGAAGGCTATCCGCCGTTCGCGTTCGGGTCTGAAGGACCCGCGCCGCCCGGCCGGCTCGTTCATCTTCCTCGGCCCGTCGGGCGTGGGCAAAACCGAGCTCTCGAAGGCGCTTGCCGAGTTCCTGTTCAACTCCGAGGACGCGCTGATCAGCTTCGACATGTCCGAGTACATGGAGAAGCACACCGTTTCGCGTCTCGTGGGTTCGCCTCCGGGCTACGTTGGATTCGACGAGGGCGGCCAGCTCACCAAGGCTGTGCGCCAGCGTCCGTACTCGGTCGTGCTGTTCGACGAGATCGAGAAGGCGCATCCGGATGTCTTCAACATCCTGCTGCAGATTCTCGAGGAAGGTCGCCTTACCGACGGCCAGGGTCGCACGGTCGATTTCCGCAACACGGTCATCATCATGACGTCGAACGTCGGCGCGCGCGACATCGTCCAGACACAGACGCTCGGCTTCTCGTCGGAGCCTGACAAGGGCCTGTCCGACAAGGAGATCCAGAGTCGCGTCATGTCCGAGATGAAGAAGCTGTTCAGGCCTGAATTCCTCAACCGTATCGACGAGATTATCGTTTTCAAGAGCCTGACCGAGGAGCAGATCGTCCAAATCGTCCATCTCATGGTCGGCGACCTGCGCGACCGCATGATCTCGCAGAACATGTCGATCAACCTGACCGACGAGGCGTGCAGGCTCATCGCAAAGGAAGGCACGGACACCACATTCGGCGCCCGTCCGTTGCGCCGCGCCATCCAGCGCCTGCTCGAGGACCCGCTGTCCGAGCAAATCCTCGAAGGCCGTTGGACGAGCGGCATGATCGTCGATGTCGACGCTCAGGACGGCAAGCTCGT